>NZ_WXWP01000385.1:0-27455 GCF_009904765.1 Vibrio sp. V39_P1S14PM300 | reverse complement strand
GTCAATAGTATTCAGGTTACTTTACCAAAACTACCCCCCGTTTTAGAACAACTTAATGTTAGAAGTTCTATTTATGGTGTGACTTTGACCACGCTTTTTTTCCTGTTAAGGTTCGTTAGAATACAAAACAGCAATATTAACGTTAATTCCTAAGACATTATGAGTACACATTTGAGACAACGTAGCGGTTTTGGCTACTTTTTTTACGGGCTGGAGCTGGCTTTTCAGCCTGGCATACGCCGATTTGTCATGATGCCTCTACTGGCCAACATCTTATTGGTCGGAGGGGCGCTGTTCTATTTATTCTCTCATCTCGACACCTGGATTGGTCAGATGATGGGGCAACTCCCGGATTTTCTGTCCTGGTTAAGCTACCTCCTCTGGCCAATTATAGTGTTGACCATTCTGGCCACATTTTCCTACTTCTTCAGTACCCTGGCAAACTTCATTGCCGCCCCGTTTAACGGTCTGCTGGCAGAAAAAGTGGAAGAAAAGCTGACCGGACACAAGATCAATGACGACGGCATTTTCGACATTATTAAGGATGTTCCCCGCGTTATGGCCCGGGAGTGGCGTAAACTGATTTATATGCTGCCCAAAGCCATTGGCCTGTTTTTGTTGCTGCTGATCCCTGCTTTGGGTCAGACACTCGGACCCGTGTTATGGTTCGCGTTTACCGCCTGGATGCTGGCTATCCAGTACTGTGACTATCCATTTGATAACCACAAAGTCCCGTTTCACGACATGCGTAATAAATTGAAACAAAATCAAAGTAAGGCGTATGGCTTTGGTGCACTAGTCGCAGTGTTCACCACCATTCCGATTCTCAACTTATTCATCATGCCTGTGGCGGTCTGTGGTGCCACCGCCATGTGGGTCTCTGAGTTCAAAACGCCGCAACGTTGAGAAATCCTGGCACCGACTTTTTAAGTGGGTGCCAATTTGCACGCTTTACCTTTCTTATTTCAGTCTCATATCTTATAACTTTTTAATCCTTTTCCGCTTTTTACCAACAACATATGCTTTTCAGTGTATTCACTAAACGTGTAATGAAGGAACATCACCATGAGCAAGATCTACGAAGATAACTCATTGACCATTGGTAACACCCCCCTGGTTCGTTTGAATAAAGTCAGCAACGGCAAAGTACTGGCTAAAATAGAAGCGCGTAACCCAAGTTTCAGCGTGAAGTGCCGTATCGGTGCCAACATGATCTGGGATGCCGAAAAACAGGGTAAGCTGAAACCAGGCGTCGAACTGGTTGAGCCAACCAGTGGTAATACAGGGGTTGCGCTGGCATTCGTTGCCGCCGCTCGTGGTTACAAACTGACGCTGACAATGCCAGAGTCCATGAGCTTGGAGCGCCGTAAACTGCTGAAAGCACTTGGCGCGAATCTGGAACTGACCGAAGCGGCGAAAGGCATGAAAGGCGCCATCGCGAAAGCGGAAGAAATTGTCGCCAGCAACCCGGACAAATACCTGCTTCTGCAACAATTTAACAACCCGGCCAACCCGGAAATTCATGAAAAAACAACCGGCCCTGAAATCTGGGACGCGACCAACGGAGAGATTGACGTGTTTGTTTCAGGCGTCGGTACGGGCGGTACGCTGACCGGAACCAGCCGTTACATCAAAGGCGAAAAAGGCAAAGCGATCGTGTCGGTTGCGGTTGAGCCAGCCGAGTCTCCGGTTATCGCACAGGCACTCGCCGGCGAAGAAATCCAACCTGCTCCGCATAAAATTCAAGGAATCGGCGCAGGCTTCATCCCTGGCAACCTGGATTTGGAACTGATTGACCGCGTAGAAGCCGTGACGTCTGAAGAAGCGATTGAAATGGCTCGCCGCCTAATGGAAGAGGAAGGTATCTTAGCCGGTATTTCTTCTGGCGCAGCGGTTGTCGCGGCAAATCGACTTGCAGAACTACCTGAATTTGAAGGAAAAACCATTGTAACTGTGCTGCCAAGTTCTGGCGAGCGTTACCTCAGTACCGCCCTGTTTGCGGGCATCTTTACCGACAAAGAGAACCAACAGTAAACCTGTGGTCAAATCAATTTTTGGTTTAAAAAAGCCCCTTTTAGGGGCTTTTTTGTTGATCCTTGCCTCACCTTTGGTAATATCGGGTCAGCTTTATTTCTAGCTTCAAAATAAAAGAAGCGGAAGAATTTATATCGACGGCTAGTTTTCCTAACGGAATGCAAAGCGGTTGCAAAAAGTTCACTCCAGTATCAGCTGTAACACGTAAAAGGCGGGGTTGCGCTAGCGCAACCCAACAGTTGCGGTTAAGCTGAAACTGGTTAAGAAACTGAAAAAAATAAATCAATTGGGGTATATAACATGTACGAGAAGCAAGTAGAAATCACTGCAGAAAACGGTCTTCACACTCGTCCAGCTGCACAGTTCGTAAAAGAAGCAAAAGCATTCGACGCGGACATCACTGTGACTTCTAACGGCAAAAGCGCTAGCGCAAAGAGCCTGTTCAAACTACAAACTCTTGGCCTGGTTAAAGGTACTGTAGTAACAATTTCAGCGGAAGGCCCTCAGGCTCAACAAGCTGTAGACCACCTAGTTGCTCTGATGGACCAACTGCACTAATCCGGTCTCCTATTTCAAAGCCATTTTGCCCACGCAAAATGGCTTTGTTGGAAATAGGCCCAAACTTAAGCTACAAATATTCGTTAGCGCACTCATAAATCTCCCGTTATAAAGTTGACCAATTTAAGGTAAGGCTATGATTTCAGGCATCCTGGCATCTCCTGGTATTGCTATCGGTAAAGCACTACTACTTCAAGAAGATGAAATTGTCCTAAATACGACCACTATTTCTGACGCTCAAGTTGAAGCAGAAGTTCAGCGTTTCTATGACGCTCGCAACAAATCTTCCGCTCAGCTGGAACTGATCAAACAGAAAGCACTGGAAACTTTTGGTGAAGAAAAAGAAGCGATCTTTGAAGGTCACATCATGCTTCTTGAAGATGAAGAGCTAGAGGAAGAAATCCTAGCACTTATCAAAAACGACAAGCTGCACGCTGATAACGCCATTCATACTGTGATCGAAGAGCAAGCCACTGCGCTTGAATCTCTGGACGATGAATATCTGAAAGAACGTGCGACTGATATCCGCGATATCGGTACGCGCTTTGTTAAAAATGCACTGGGTATCAACATTGTGTCACTGAGTGACATCAATGAAGAAGTTATCTTGGTTGCATACGACCTGACGCCATCAGAAACCGCGCAAATCAACCTGGACTACGTACTGGGTTTTGCGTGCGACATCGGCGGTCGTACTTCTCACACTTCCATCATGGCTCGTTCGCTCGAACTTCCTGCGATTGTGGGTACCAATGACGTTACCAAACGTGTGAAAAACGGCGATACTCTGATCCTGGATGCGGTTAACAACCAGATCATCGTTAACCCGTCCGAGGCTCAGCTCGACGAAGCAAAGCAAGTTCAGGCGGCAGCGATCGCAGAGAAAGAAGAACTGGCGAAACTCAAAGATCTGCCAGCCGAAACTCTGGACGGCCACCGCGTTGAAGTGTGTGGCAACATCGGTACTGTAAAAGACTGTGACGGCGTACTGCGTAACGGCGGCGAAGGCGTTGGTCTGTACCGTACAGAATTCCTGTTCATGGACCGTGACGCCCTGCCAACGGAAGAAGAGCAGTACCAGGCGTACAAAGAAGTGGCAGAAGCGATGCATGGCGAAGCCGTCATCATCCGTACCATGGACATTGGCGGTGACAAAGACCTGCCATACATGGATTTGCCACAAGAAATGAACCCATTCCTGGGCTGGCGTGCGGTTCGCATCAGCTTGGATCGCCGTGAAATTCTGCGTGATCAGCTACGCGGTATCCTGCGTGCATCGGCTCATGGCAAACTGCGCATCATGTTCCCGATGATCATTTCTGTTGAAGAGATTCGTGAACTGAAAAAAGCC
This sequence comes from Vibrio sp. V39_P1S14PM300, assembly GCF_009904765.1. Lineage (NCBI taxonomy): Bacteria > Pseudomonadati > Pseudomonadota > Gammaproteobacteria > Vibrionales > Vibrionaceae > Vibrio > Vibrio sp. V39_P1S14PM300. The sequence continues at coordinate 23,512 of NZ_WXWP01000385.1, read as the reverse complement.
ATTGAAGAGTACAAAGCAGAGCTGCGTACTGAAGGTCTGGCGTTCGACGAAAACATCGAAATCGGTGTGATGGTTGAAACACCGGCAGCTGCTGCAATCGCTCACCATCTGGCAAAAGAAGTTTCGTTCTTCTCTATCGGTACCAATGACCTGACTCAGTACACACTGGCGGTTGACCGTGGTAACGAAATGATTTCTCACCTATATAACCCGCTGTCTCCAGCCGTACTGAACGTGATCAAGCAAGTCATTGATGCGTCTCACGCTGAAGGCAAGTGGACCGGTATGTGTGGCGAACTGGCTGGTGATGATCGCGCTACATTACTGCTACTGGGTATGGGTCTGGATGAGTTCTCCATGAGCGGCATCTCAATCCCGAAAGTGAAAAAAGTGATCCGCAATACCAACTTTGCTGACGTCAAAGCGATGGCAGAAGAGGCTTTGTCTCTCCCGACTGCTGATGAAATTGAAGCGTGTGTAGAGAAATTTATTGCAGAAAAGTCTCAATAAATCTGCTAATACCAAAGGGATAGGCGACTAAAAGTAGTCGTCTATCGACTATGATTGGTATACTATAAATCGACAGAAAAAAACTCAACGTTAGGAGCATGACACAATGGGTCTGTTTGACAAACTTAAGAAGCTGGTCTCTGACGACAGCGCTAGCGCGGGTGCAATCGAAATCATCGCACCACTTTCAGGTGAAATCGTAAACATCGAAGACGTGCCAGATGTTGTTTTTGCTGAAAAGATCGTTGGTGACGGCATCGCTATCAAACCTGCGGGTAACAAAATGGTAGCTCCTGTAAACGGTACTATCGGTAAGATCTTTGAGACCAACCATGCGTTCTCAATCGAATCTGACGACGGCGTTGAGCTATTCGTTCACTTCGGTATCGATACTGTTGAGCTGAAAGGCGAAGGCTTTAAGCGCATCGCTGAAGAAGGCCAGACAGTGAAGGTAGGTGACACTATCATCGAATTCGATCTGGCTCTGCTGGAAGAGAAAGCAAAATCTACGCTGACTCCAGTGGTTATCTCTAACATGGACGAAATCAAAGAGCTGAACAAGCTGTCTGGTTCTGTGACTGTTGGTGAAACGCCAGTGCTTCGCGTCACTAAGTAACACTTAGTCATGCAACAAAAAACGCTGCCATAGGCAGCGTTTTTTTGTCGTTAAACTTTTACATGCCTAATGCATATTTGAGTACCTGTTGCTTCACCGGCCCCGAATGTTCCGCCAGTTTCAGCGCGGCATTGCGCAGCAATTTCAGCGGTGGTAAATCATTACTGAAGCCTTTGTAAAACACATCCATCCCCGTTTGCATTAACAGATTGTCCGGACGACGACGACGCTCATACCGCTTGAGCAAAACCGCCTCTAACTCATGACCGTCACTCTCGTCCAACAGCACCGCCACATCTTTGAAGCCGAGGTTGACTCCCTGTCCGGCCAGGGGATTGATGGTGTGCGCCGAGTCTCCCACCAGTACACATCCGCGCTGGGCGTACGTCTGTGCATGACGTCGGGTCAGAGGAAACGAGCCCATCCCCTGAACCTTCACATCGCCCAACTCAGGAGGAAACGTAGTGAGGATCTGTTCACGCAACTGATCATGATTGAGCGCACTTAACTGGCGTATTTTCTGCGGAGAGTCATACCAAACCAGTGATCCTTGATGACCACACAAAGGCAAAAACGACCGCGGGCCAGCTGAGGTGAACTGTTGCCAGGTGATGTCCTGTTGCGGCTTCGCCGTCTCAACACTAATCAGCATACAGTGCTGGCGATAGTCCCAGGCGGTCACCCCAATACCAGCCAGTTGTCTGACGTGCGAGTTAGCCCCGTCGGCCCCCACGACCCATTCGACGTCGAACGTCTCGCCAGAACTGAGAGTCACACGGTTGCGCGCCCCGAATTCGATGTCGCTGAGCGTATCCGGACATCTGACGGTCAGGTTGTCATACTGGTCGAACTGTTGCCACAGTCCGAGCTGAATCAGACGATTTTCGATAATGTAGCCCAGTTGCTCCAGCGCCATCGACTCTGCGTCAAAGCGGGTACGGCACTCTGGGTGCTCCCAGGTTTCCAATCGACGATACGGACAGACACGCATCGCGGCGATATCTTCCCAGGCGCCCAGTTCACGCAACAAAGCCACCGACGTTTCAGAAATTGCTGAAACACGGATATCCATGGGCTGAGCGGCGTCAAATGCCTTTGGCTCAGCCCCTTCCACCAACACCACACTGCGCCCCTGGCGAGCAAAACCGAGTGCGATAGCGGCACCGACCATACCGCCTCCGACAACGGCGACTTCATAGTTGTTCATTTCTTGCACTTCATCGTCTTGATTTTCGACCTGTTTTTCATTGTACGTTTTCATAACCAAAATGTAACTAAAAACCTTGAGCCGCGTGTGGTCAAAACCCAGTAAAAACAAGGCTTCTAAGAGAATTTACTGCAATACTGGTCAGTTGGTTTTTAAAGCAGTACAATACGCCGCTTACCGCCGAGAGGGCGGCTATAATTTGAACGGTAACGTTCATTATGTTGAGAATTAACACGAGCGAAAGTGAGATGAGTAAGAAACTGCTAATTAAAACCTGGGGCTGCCAGATGAATGAATACGATTCATCCAAAATGGCTGATCTGCTTAACGCGGCAAACGGCTACGAGCTGACAGAAGAACCAGAAGAAGCAGATGTACTACTACTGAACACCTGTTCGATCCGTGAAAAGGCACAAGAAAAAGTCTTCCACCAGCTTGGCCGCTGGAAAACACTGAAAGACAAAAAGCCGGGCGTAGTGATTGGTGTGGGCGGCTGTGTGGCCACACAGGAAGGTGACCATATCCGTGAACGTGCGCCGTTTGTCGACGTTATCTTTGGCCCTCAGACTCTGCATCGCCTGCCTGAAATGATCAAGCAGTCACGCGACGACGAAGCACCGGTTATGGACATTTCATTCCCAGAAATCGAGAAGTTTGACCGCTTGCCAGAACCGCGTGCCGATGGTGCAACCGCATTCGTTTCCATCATGGAAGGCTGTTCTAAATACTGCACCTACTGTGTTGTTCCATACACCCGTGGCGAAGAAGTCAGTCGCCCAATGGATGACGTGCTGTTCGAGATCGCTCAATTGGCTGAACAAGGCGTGCGTGAAGTGAACCTGTTGGGTCAGAACGTTAACGCGTACCGTGGACCAATGCACGATGGTGATATCTGCAGCTTTGCAGAGCTGCTGCGCCTGGTCGCTTCGATTGATGGTATTGACCGAATCCGCTTCACCACCAGCCACCCACTGGAATTCACTGACGATATCATCGCCGTCTATGAAGATACACCGGAGCTGGTGAGTTTCTTACACCTGCCAGTGCAAAGCGGCAGTGACCGTATCCTGACCATGATGAAGCGTCCTCATACAGGCATTGAGTACAAGTCGATCATTCGTAAACTGCGCAAAGCGCGCCCTGATATTCAGATCAGCTCTGACTTTATCGTGGGTTTCCCTGGTGAGAGCGACAAAGACTTCCAGGACACCATGAAACTGATCCGTGACGTGGATTTTGATATGAGCTTCAGCTTTATCTTCTCTCCTCGTCCGGGTACACCGGCGGCAGACTACCCTTGCGATCTGTCCGAGCAAACCAAAAAAGAGCGCCTGTACGAGCTACAACAGACCATCAACAGCCAGGCGATGCGTTACTCGCGCCTGATGATGGACACCGAACAGCGCATTCTGGTTGAAGGCCCGTCGAAGAAGAACCTGATGGAACTTCGTGGTCGTACTGAGAACAACCGTGTAGTAAACTTTGAAGGATCGGCGGATCTTATTGGTCAGTTTGTTGACGTGAAGATCGTTGACGTATTCCCGAACTCTCTGCGTGGTGAACTGCTCCGCACAGAGAAAGACATGAACCTTCGCCAGGTGATTTCGCCCACTCAGATGATGGCCAAAACACGTCGCGAAGACGAACTGGGTGTCGCTACATTTACGCCTTAAGTTCGTATAACCTGCCATAGGGAAGCCCGGTCGCAATCGGGCTTCCGCTAAAATGGCAAAATGAGAGGCAACATTGAGCACAAAAATAGTAACTCTGGAAATCAACCTAGAACCTTCAGACAACCGCCGCCTGGCCAGCCTTTGCGGCCCTTTCGACGACAACATCAAACACCTCGAACGCCGTCTGGGCGTTGAAATCAGCTACCGAGGCAACTTTTTTACTATCGTCGGGAAACCCCACACTTCCGCTGCGGCACTGGATATCATCAAAACACTGTACGTCGACACCGCTCCGCTACGTGGCAATATTCCGGATATTGAACCTGAGCAGATCCATTTAGCGATCAAAGAGTCCGGTGTACTGGAACAAGCCAGCGAATCCAGTATTGAGCACGGCAAAGAAGTGTTCATTAAGACCAAAAAAGGGGTCATCAAACCGAGAACGCCGAATCAGGCTCAGTATCTGGTGAACATGGTCACCCATGATATCAGCTTCGGTATCGGTCCTGCGGGTACCGGTAAGACGTATCTGGCGGTCGCGGCGGCCGTGGATGCCCTGGAGCGTCAGGAAATCCGCCGAATTCTGCTGACCCGCCCAGCGGTCGAAGCCGGTGAAAAATTAGGCTTTCTGCCCGGCGATCTGAGCCAGAAAGTCGATCCGTACCTGCGCCCACTCTACGACGCGCTGTTTGAAATGCTCGGCTTCGAACGTGTGGAAAAGCTGATTGAGCGCAACGTGATTGAAGTCGCGCCTCTTGCGTACATGCGAGGCCGTACACTCAACGATGCGTTTATCATTCTCGATGAGAGCCAGAACACTACGGTAGAGCAAATGAAAATGTTCCTGACCCGTATTGGCTTTAACTCACGCGCCGTCATTACCGGTGACGTCACTCAGATCGATTTGCCACGCGGCGCGAAATCAGGTCTGCGTCATGCGATTGAAGTACTGAATGAAGTCGACGAAATCAGCTTTAACTTCTTCCAGTCTGATGACGTGGTACGTCACCCTGTGGTGGCCCGCATCGTGAATGCGTATGAGAAATGGGAAGCGCAGGATCAAAAAGAACGCAAAGAGTATGAACGTCGCCGTCGTGAAGAGCGCGAAGCCAAACAGAGCGATGCTGCCGTCTCAGAGCAAAACACCACACCGACTTCGATTCAGGAAACCAGTAAGTAATGACTATCGAACTTGATCTGCAATTGGCGGTCGAACAAGAATCCGGCCTGCCATCAGAGCAGGATGTTCAGCGCTGGCTGGATAACGCCATCCAGCGTTTTCAGGCCGACGCCGAAGTCACCGTCCGGATCGTTGACAACGAAGAAAGTCAGGCGCTCAATCGCGACTATCGCGGTAAAGATAAGCCGACAAATGTGCTGTCATTTCCGTTTGAGGCGCCACCGGGCATCGAAATGAACCTGTTGGGCGATCTGGTCATCTGCCGTCAAGTCGTTGAAAACGAGGCGAAAGAACAAGAGAAACCACTGGAGGCCCACTGGGCACATATGGTTGTACATGGCAGTCTGCATCTGCTAGGTTATGACCATATCGAGGAGGATGAAGCAGAAGAGATGGAGTCCCTCGAAACAGAAATCATGCTGGCGATGGGTTACACTGACCCGTATCTGGCAGAAAAGGAGTAGTGCTAACGCCCTGCTTCGTTCGTGACGGTTCCGGCTATTTCCCGAGCCGGGGCATCATTGGGATGCCTCACCGTCAATGTGTGCTATCACACTTCTGATAGCGTTACTTAATTGAGAAATAATGAGCGACGATAATTCTCCGAGTTCAACGGAAAGCAAAAAAGAAAAATCTGAAGGTCCGAGTAGAAAGTCCTTCTTTGAACGCCTGGGTCAGTTGTTCCAGGGCGAACCGAAAGATCGCCAGGAATTAGTGGATGTCATCCGAGACTCCGAAGTCAACGACCTGATTGACCATGACACCCGAGACATGCTCGAAGGGGTGATGGAAATCTCCGAAATGCGCGTGCGTGATATCATGATCCCACGCTCACAGATGGTCACTGTAGAACGCAGTGATGATCTGGATAAGCTGGTTCTGCTGATCACCGATGCTCAGCACTCCCGCTACCCGGTCATCAGTGAAGACAAAGACCATGTGGAAGGCATTCTGCTAGCGAAGGACTTACTCAAGTATTTGGGCTCAGACAGCTCGCCATTTGATATCGAAGAAGTGATCCGTCCTGCGGTCGTGGTTCCGGAAAGCAAGCGGGTTGATCGCTTGTTGAAAGAATTCCGTGAGGAACGTTATCACATGGCAATTGTCGTAGATGAGTTCGGTGGTGTTTCTGGTCTGGTGACCATTGAAGATATTCTCGAAGAGATCGTTGGCGATATCGAAGACGAATTCGACGACGAAGAAGCAATGGACATCCGTAAACTCAGTAAGCACACCTATGCAGTCAAAGCACTGACCACCATAGAAGAGTTCAACCAAACGTTCGGCACCCAGTTCAGTGATGAAGAAGTGGATACCGTCGGCGGCATGGTCATGACCGCATTCGGTCACCTGCCTTCTCGTGGTGAAATTGTGGAAATCGACAGCTACAGTTTCAAAGTGACAGCTGCGGACAATCGCCGAGTCGTTCAACTTCAGGTAACGGTTCCGGATGAACAGCCTCTGCCTCAAGCGGCCGGGGAGTAACGCTAACCACCCCTTTCGGGGTCTGTCAGAATGATAACAGATGATGAAATCGCTACTTCATCGCCTCAAGCGGCCCGTTGCGGCCGCTTTTGTTGGCGCCTTAACCACCCTTGCTTTTGCCCCCTATCAACTCTGGCCTCTGGCCCTGCTTAGCCCACTTCTGCTTCTGGCACTGCTTTACCAACAATCGGCAAGACACGCACTCGCCATCGGCTACGCCTGGGGCCTCGGACAGTTTGCCACCGGCATCAGTTGGGTCCATGTCAGTATCGATAACTTCGGCGGCATGCCCAAAATCGCCAGCGTCTTCCTGATGGCACTTCTGGTGGGGTATTTGTCGGTTTATTCGGCGCTATGGGCCTGGTCACTAAACCGCTTTTTCCCTCGCAGCAACCGCAGCCGCTACTTACTGGCTGCGCCGGTATTGTGGCTGATCTTTGACTGGTTACGCGGCTGGGTAATGACGGGCTTTCCGTGGCTCTGGCTCGGCTATAGCCAGATTGACAGCCCGCTCGCCAACTTTGCCCCGCTTGGCGGCGTTGAACTGCTCACGCTGCTGATCATGATGTGTGCCGGTGCGTTAATGTATGCCATCGTTCATCGCACCTGGAGCACCATCATGATCCCACTGGTCATTTTTGCCACCGGGTATGGCTTGCGTAATATCGACTGGGTAACGCCCAATCCAGACAGCAAAACCACGGTCGCACTGATCCAGGGGAACATTCCACAAGAGCTCAAGTGGAAACCCAGCCAACGCTGGCCGACCATCATGAAGTACACGGACCTCAGCCGCGAAAACTGGGACGCCGACATTATTGTCTGGCCGGAAGCCGCAATACCGGCGTTTGAATTCGAAATCCCGTCCTACTTACGCAACCTGGATGAAGCGGCACGCCTCAACCATAGCGCAATCGTCACCGGCGTCGTCAACATGGGTCAGAATAAAAAGTTTTACAACAGTATTCTGTCGCTCGGCAGCACGCCATACGGCGATTATGAGTATGACCCGACCGAACGCTATCACAAGCATCATCTGCTGCCGTTCGGTGAATTTGTGCCATTTGAACGCATCCTGCGCCCACTGGCGCCGTTCTTTAATCTGCCAATGTCATCATTCAGTCGCGGAGCGTTTGTGCAGCCAAACATAGTGGCCAATGGCCGTCACATGGCACCGGCACTGTGTTACGAGATCATCTTCAATGAACAGGTCCGACAAAATGTGACAGACGAAACGGATTTCATTCTGACGTTATCGAACGACGCTTGGTTCGGGCGATCAATCGGTCCTTTGCAGCACATGGAGATCGCCCGTATGCGCGCGCTGGAACTGGGCAAACCCTTGATTCGATCCACCAACAATGGCGTGACCGCGGTGACGGATTACAAAGGCAACGTCCTCACACAACTGCCACAGTTTGAGACGGGCGTTTTGCGAGCCGAACTGGAATCAACGAGCGGCCAAACCCCGTATCGCCTGGTTGGCAGCTGGCCGTTATACGCGTGGACACTACTCAGCCTGATCGCCGGCTATCTGCTGAGCCGACGTAAACACTGACCATACAACAAGCCCCTGCATGACAGGGGCTTGTTTTTTTATGGCTTGAGCGGCTGCCGACTAAACGCCGTGTTGCCGCATTTGATGCACGGAACAATTTCTGTCGGATGATTGTACTCAACGCGATGCCCGCAGTTTTCACATACCAGCACACCGAGCCCAATCATCTCCCCGGTCTGATACAATCCCTGATGCTCGAGGTCGGCAAACAGCTCTACCCACTCGACTTTGGTTCGATCGGTAATTTCCAACAACCCCTGCCAGATGGAGTCTGCAATCATCAGATAAAACGGCCCACTTTTGCCCTCTTCATAACTGTCAGCAAACTCTTTCAGATCCGATTTCACATACGCCGAAATCAGCGCGAGCTCGTCTTTGGTCATGTCATTCGCAGCTGCGACCACCTTTCCCGATTGCTCTAAGACGTGATTGACCTCTTCCGGGCTGTGCTTGAGTGTCTCAACCACATCTTCAAGCATCTCTTCATAGCCCGACTTGCGTTTTGGCATAAGGAACCTCCCGTTAACACAACTGTTGTTGTACTCCGCGCCTTTAGGTATTCTATGACGATCTATTAGTATCTGTTCTAACCGAACTCACAAATCCAAGATAACCGGACATCATCGATGCAAGAGCAATATAACCCGCAAGATATTGAACAAAAAGTTCAACAGCACTGGGAAAACAACAAAACCTTTGTTGTAAGTGAAGACCCAAATAAAGAAAAATTCTACTGTCTGTCTATGTTCCCATATCCAAGTGGCCGACTGCACATGGGTCACGTGCGCAACTACACCATCGGTGACGTCGTCTCTCGCTTCCAACGACTGCAAGGCAAAAACGTGATGCAGCCTATTGGCTGGGACGCGTTTGGTCTGCCGGCAGAAAATGCTGCCGTAAAAAACAACACGGCACCGGCGCCTTGGACTTACGAAAACATTGAATACATGAAGAACCAGCTGAAACTGCTGGGCTTTGGCTACGACTGGAATCGTGAATTTGCTACTTGTACTCCAGAATACTACCGCTGGGAACAAGAGTTCTTCACCAAGCTGTACGAAAAAGGCCTGGTTTACAAGAAGACATCTTCAGTGAACTGGTGTCCGAACGATCAGACCGTTCTGGCTAACGAACAGGTCGAAGACGGCTGTTGCTGGCGCTGTGATACGCCGGTAGAACAAAAAGAGATCCCACAGTGGTTCATCAAAATCACTGAGTATGCTCAAGAACTGCTGGACGATCTGGATAACCTGGATGGCTGGCCAGAAATGGTCAAAACCATGCAGCGCAACTGGATCGGTCGCTCTGAAGGTGTTGAACTCAAGTTCGAAGTGAAGGGGCAGCAAGACCTAGAAGTGTACACCACACGTCCAGACACACTAATGGGTGTGACGTACGTGGGTATCGCGGCGGGCCACCCACTGGCGACTATCGCAGCAGAGAGCAACCCTGAACTAGCGGCATTCATCGAAGAGTGTAAGAACACCAAAGCAGCCGAAGCTGAACTAGCAACAATGGAGAAGAAAGGTATGGCGACTGGCCTTACTGCTATTCATCCATTGAACGGCCGTGAAGTGCCAGTTTACGTAGCAAACTTCGTACTGATGGACTACGGCACAGGCGCGGTTATGGCAGTACCTGCGCACGACCAACGTGACTTCGAGTTCGCAACTAAGTACGGTCTAAACATCGTGCCTGTGATCAAGCCAGTTGACGGCAGCGAGCTAGACATCTCGGAAGCGGCATACACTGAGAAAGGTGTGCTGTTCGATTCTGGTGAATTCGACGGCCTAGAATTCCAAGCGGCATTCGATGCAATCGCTGCCAAGTTAGAAGCAGAAGGCAAAGGCACTAAGACAGTTAACTTCCGTCTACGTGACTGGGGTGTATCTCGTCAGCGTTACTGGGGCGCACCAATCCCAATGGTCACCACGGAAGACGGTGAAGTTCACCCAGTACCTGCTGACCAACTACCAGTGATTCTTCCTGAAGATGTGGTCATGGACGGCGTAACCAGCCCAATCAAAGCAGACAAAGAATGGGCGAAGACCACCTTCAACGGCGAACCAGCTCTACGTGAGACAGATACGTTCGATACGTTCATGGAATCTTCTTGGTACTACGCACGCTACTGTTCACCAAAAGCGGACGACATCCTAAACCCAGAAAAAGCCAACTACTGGCTACCAGTAGACCAGTACATCGGTGGTATCGAGCACGCTTGTATGCACCTACTGTACTCACGCTTCTTCCACAAATTGCTTCGTGACGCAGGTTACGTGACCTCTGACGAACCGTTCAAGCAACTGCTTTGTCAAGGCATGGTACTGGCTGACGCATTCTTCCACACCAACGAGAAAGGCACCAAAGAGTGGGTAGCCCCTACCGATGTGAAAGTGGAACGCGACAGCAAAGGTCGTATCGCCTCAGCGATCGATAATCAGGGCCGCAACGTGGAACACTCAGGCATGATCAAAATGTCTAAGTCGAAAAATAACGGTATCGACCCGCAAGAGATGGTTGACAAGTACGGCGCTGACACCGTACGCCTGTTCATGATGTTTGCGTCACCGGCAGACATGACTCTGGAATGGCAAGAGTCTGGCGTTGAAGGCGCTAACCGCTTCCTGAAACGTGTATGGAAACTGGTGAACGAGCACACGGCAAAAGGCACGGCAGAAGCCGTTGATGCCTCTGCGTTGTCTGGCGACCAGAAAGCGTTGCGTCGTGACGTACACAAAACCATCGCCAAAGTGACGGACGATATCGCTCGTCGTCAAACCTTCAACACTGCGATTGCAGCCATCATGGAGCTGATGAACAAGCTCGCGAAAGCACCTCAAGCATCGGCGCAAGATCGCGCGATCCTTGATGAAGCGCTTAAAGCTGTCGTTGCGATGCTTTACCCTATCACTCCGCACATTTCATACGAACTATGGACTGCACTGGGTGAAACAGACATCGACAACGCACGATGGCCAACGTTTGATGAGCAAGCATTGGTTGAAGACGAAAAAACCATCGTTGTACAAGTGAACGGGAAGTTGCGTGCCAAGCTGACCGTAGCGGCTGACGCCAGCAAAGAGCAGGTTGAAGAGTTGGGTCTGACCAACGAGAACGTCACTAAGTTCACCGAAGACAAAACCATTCGTAAGGTGATTTACGTTCCGGGTAAACTGCTGAATATCGTTGCAAACTAAGATTCAGTCGAACTAATTTGCATTTATGCAGTCCTTAAACAGGGCAGGTCACTGCCCTGTTTATTTATCTCAGCTCATTCAACGTGAGTGGCCTGAGATAAATACTCCAATAACTGAGAACCATCAACCCATGCGCCTATTTTCTGTTTCCTCTTTCAAATTGACTTGTGTTGTTGCGACAGCGAGCCTACTGACGGCTTGTGGATTCCATTTGCGCGGTGACTATTCTGTACCTCACGAGTTGAGTACCTTGTCAGTCACCAGTTACGACCAGTACAGCGTTTTTACCCGTCAGGTGAAAAACCAGTTACGTATCAATGACGTCGAACTCGTGACACCAGCAGAAAACGTACCGAACCTGCACCTGATCAACGAAGGAGTGGGTGAACGTACTTTGTCTCTGTATCAAAACACCCGCGCAGCGGAAAAAGAACTGACTTTCCGCACCTCATACCGAGTCACTATTCCCGAGGTAGGCACCAAAACCTTCTCGACCAGTGTAACGCGCAGTTATCTTGATAACCCACTGACTGCACTAGCAAAATCAGTAGAGCGTGACATGATCGAGGACGAAATGCGCAAATTGGCGGCATCACAGATCATCCGTCAGATGGCACGCCTGAAAGTGGACATCCAGAACCATCAGATGGACGACAGCAACCTACCGGCGAATGACAACCTCAACCAGTACGACGAACAGTACGATGTCAAAACCTATGAGGGTGACTTCCCGGCCGAGACACCGGCCGGCACACCTCAAACAACCGATGACGCAGCGGAGCAATAAGGGATCCGGATGCGTATTTTCGCTGACCGACTGGCCGAGCAGCTGGACAAACAACTGTCCGGTATCTACCTGCTGTTCGGTAATGAACCGTTACTGATTCAGGAATCGCGCAGTGCGATTCAACACAAAGCCAGAACGCAGGGCTTTGAAGAGCGACACTGTTTCAGTGTCGACGCCAGCCTAGATTGGAATGAAGTGTTTGACTGCTGTCAGGCGCTCAGTCTGTTCTCCGCCAGGCAAATCATTGAGCTGGAAATTGGCGACGCTGGACCAGGCGCCGCCGCTGCCAAAGAGCTGGTCTCGCTGGCGGACATGCTGCATCCAGACATCTTGCTGGTACTGGTCGGCAGTAAACTGACCAAGGCTCAGGAAAGTGCGAAATGGTTCAAGGCACTCAGTGCTCAAGGCTGCTGGGTTAACTGCCTGACACCGGATATCCAGCGTTTACCTCAATTTGTGCAAACACGCTGCCGCCAGTTGGGCCTCAAACCCGACCCGGAAGCGGTTCAAATGCTGGCCCAGTGGCACGAAGGTAATCTGTTTGCTCTGGCGCAAAGCTTGGAAAAGCTCGCTCTGCTCTACCCGGACGGCCAGTTGACTCTGATCCGTCTTGAAGAATCCCTCAGCCGCCACAATCACTTTACGGTGTTTCACTGGGTGGATGCCTTGCTGGCAGGCAAAGCCAACCGCGCCCAACGTATTCTGCGCCAGCTTGAGGCAGAAGGCATTGAGCCCGTGGTGCTGATCCGTTCGATTCAAAAAGAACTGATCACGCTCGCAACGATGAAAAGTCAGACGTTTCAGATGTCACTGGCACAGGTGTTTGATAAACACCGGGTCTGGCAATCCAAACGCCCACTGTACTCGGCAGCACTCAGCCGACTGACGCCTACGGCTCTGCACCAATGCATTCATACTCTGGCGACGGCTGAAATTCAGGCGAAAACCCAGTACGACATTTCACCCTGGCCATTTATCCATCAGATAAGCGTGCAATTGTGCCTGCCGGAGGTAAAGCTGGATTTACCGGCCTAAAAGCGTGATATACTCCCCGATCACATTTTCCCTATTTCATTTTCAGAGGATTACAACTTGCAACGCGAAGAACTGAGAGACTTTTTGGCCGATAAAGCGGATGACATGAAAGCTCAGGACATCATCACCCTGGATGTACAAGGAAAATCCAGAGTGACCGACTACATGATCGTATGTACTGGTACGTCAAAAAGACACGTATCCTCAATTGCCGATCACGTAGCCAGCGAAGCGAAAAAAGCCGGATTAGAACCTCTGGGCATTGACGGCGAAGCAGAAGGCGAATGGGTCGTGGTCGACATGGGCACTACCATGGTCCACGTTATGCAAGAAGATCAGCGTGAACTGTACCAGCTTGAGAAGCTGTGGGGCTAACGAATGAAGTTACAGCTGGTTGCCGTCGGCACCAAAATGCCAAAGTGGGTCGAAGAAGGTTTTCAGGAATACAAACGCCGTTTTCCTCACGACATGCCGCTTGAACTGGTGGAAGTGCCGGCAGGTAAACGCGGCAAGAACGCTGATATTGCAAGAATCTTGCAAAAAGAAGGCGAAGCGATGCTGGCCGCCGTGCCAAAAGGCAATCGAATTGTTACTCTCGATATTCCGGGCAAACGCTGGGATACCGAACAACTGGCGGGTCAATTGGAAGTCTGGAAACTCGATGGTCGTGACGTATCGATTTTAATCGGCGGTCCGGAAGGCTTGGCTCCGGCGTGCAAAGCGGCAGCCGACCAGAGTTGGTCCCTGTCACCGCTGACGCTGCCCCACCCTCTGGTGCGTGTGGTGATGGCGGAAAGCTTGTACCGAGCCTGGAGTATTACCGCAAATCACCCTTATCACAGAGAATAATCTTGTCGTTGAGAACCGTTAGCCATGTTGCGTAAACGTAGCAAAATTCGTGACTATCAGGAAGAAGCACGGCTGTTTAAAAGCCGTGCTGTAGTGGCGTTTCTGGGCATTATTCTGCTGGTGGGCTTGCTGGTCGCCAACCTGTATAACATTCAGGTCAACCAGTATCAGGACTACAAAACCCGTTCCAACGACAACCGCATTAAAGTCGTGCCTATCGCCCCGAACCGTGGGCTGATCTATGACCGTAATGGTGTCCTTCTGGCGGAAAATCGCCCGGTATTCAGCCTCGAAGTGATCCCGGAAAAAGTCAAAGACATGGACGACACCATTGCTCGTCTGCAACAAATTGTTGAGATCACCCCTGAGCAGATCGAGCGCTTTGAGCGTGAACGCCGTCAGACACGACGTTTCAACTCGGTCCCCCTGCTGACCCAACTGAGTGAAGATCAGGTCGCCCGCTTTTCGGTACAACAACACAATTTCCCTGGTGTGTCCGTCAGTGCCAGCCTTAAACGCTACTACCCTTTTGGTGAAATGCTCACGCACGTTCTCGGATATGTCTCGCGCATCAATGACCGCGACCTGGAACGTTTGACCCGCGAAGAAAAAGCGGCCAACTATCAGGCAACGCGCGACATCGGCAAACTGGGGATTGAACGCTACTACGAGGACATGCTGCACGGCACGGCCGGGTATCAGGAAGTGGAAGTCAACAGCCGAGGCCGAGTGATCCGGACACTGAAATACGTGCCACCAGAGCCTGGCAAAGACATCGTGCTGAACATTGACATCAATATCCAGATGTTCGTGCACAACCTGCTTGACGGCCGACGCGGCAGCGCCGTGGTGCTTGACCCCAGCGACAATGGCGTTTTGGCGATGGTGTCCAGTCCGAGTTACGATCCCAATGCGTTTGTGCATGGCATCTCCGGTAAGGCGTACAGCGACTTACTGAACGACAAAAACCGCCCTTTGGTCAATCGTGCCACGCTGGGGATCTACCCTCCAGCGTCAACCATCAAACCCTTTATGGCGGTAGCCGCGTTGCAGGAAGGGGTCATCACACCGTTCACCACACGCAACGACCCGGGCTACTGGCGTATTCCAAACTCGAAAACCAAACCATTTCGTGACTGGTTACGCTGGGGACATGGCCGTGTGGATATCACCAAGTCGATTGAAGAGTCGGTGGACACCTTCTTCTATCAGGTCGCTTATGACATGGGCATCGACCGCATTTCCAACTGGATGATGGCGTTTGGTTTCGGTGATTACACCGGCATCGATATTTACGAAGAAAGCAAAGCCAACATGCCGACACGCGAGTGGAAAATGGCGCGTCACCGCCAGCCTTGGTATCAGGGCGACACCATTCCGGTCGGGATCGGTCAGGGCTACTGGACGGCCACACCGATGCAGATAGCCAAAGCTACATCAGTCCTGGTCAAACACGGCAAGGTGGTGGCACCGCATCTGCTGCGCGCTACGATCGAAAATGGCCAGAGCTTTGACACACGTAAAACAACTGAAGTGGACACATACCCACCGATCACTGGTGTGCCTGAAAAATACTGGGATATTGCCATCAACGGCATGCGTCTGGTCAACCATGGTAAACGCGGCACGGCTCGACGGTCGTTCACTCAGATGGACTACGTCACCGCTGGTAAATCTGGCACCGCTCAGGTTTTTGGCCTGGGTGAAAATGAAGAATACAACGCCGAAGAACTGGCGGAACACCTGCGTGATCACGCGCTGTTTACCGGTTTTGCTCCGGTAGACGACCCAAAAGTCATTACCACCATCGTGCTGGAAAATGCCGGTGGCGGCTCCAGTAACGGTGGACCAGTGGCACGCAAAATCTTTGACCGGGTCGTACTCGGCGAACAAGAGGCTGAAAAATAATGGAATTCGATCCATCTACCGGGCAGAACCGCGCCCTGTTTGAGCGTTTTCATATCGATCTCCCATTATTGCTGGGCATATTACTGCTGATGGGTTTTGGCCTGGTTGTGATGTACAGTGCCAGTGGACAAAATCTGGCGATGATGGATCGCCAGGCAATGCGTATGGCGCTGGCGATGGGCGTGATGCTGCTGCTGGCGCAAATTCCGCCGCGAACCTATGAATCGGTCGCTCCCGTGATGTTTTTTGTCGGTGTCGTGCTGCTGGTGTGTGTGCTGTTGTTCGGTGAAATCTCCAAAGGGGCACAGCGCTGGCTCAACCTTGGCTTTGTTCGCTTCCAGCCATCAGAATTTCTTAAGCTGGCGGTGCCACTGATGGTCGCGCGCTTTATCGGTAAGCGCTCACTCCCCCCCACATTGCAAACGCTGGTACTCTCCCTGGTAATGGTGTTCGTTCCAACCATACTGATCGCCAAACAGCCGGATCTGGGGACGTCGATTCTGATCGCCGCATCCGGTATTTTTGTTGTGTTCCTGGCGGGCATCAGTTGGCGTATCATCATCGCCGCGGCGCTCGCAGTCGGTGGTTTTATCCCGATTTTGTGGTTCTTCCTGATGCGCGAATACCAGAAAACCCGGGTACGAACGCTGTTTAACCCTGAATCGGATCCACTCGGTGCAGGCTACCACATCATCCAGAGTAAAATTGCGATCGGTTCAGGCGGTGTTTCCGGCAAGGGCTGGTTACAAGGTACGCAATCGCAACTGGAATTCTTGCCAGAGCGACATACTGACTTTATTTTTGCAGTCATTGCGGAAGAATGGGGCATGATAGGCATTCTTGCCCTGCTGAGTATTTATCTGTTCATCATAGGTCGTGGCCTGTATCTGGCCAGCAACGCGCAAACCGCGTTTGGCCGAATGATGGCAGGCAGTATTGTACTGAGCTTCTTTGTTTATGTGTTTGTAAACATTGGCATGGTAAGCGGCATTTTGCCGGTTGTAGGCGTACCCCTGCCCCTGATCAGTTACGGCGGTACATCCATGGTTACTCTGATGGCGGGTTTTGGCATCCTGATGTCAATTCATACCCACAGAAAAGCGTTTTCAAAGGCGACGTAAATACATGCAAATCAGACATCTTCTGGCTTTTGCCAGCTTAGCTGCCATTTTGGCCGGTTGTTCCTCTTCTCCGGGAGGACGTTACGATATCGACGACGATGTAGCTCCCAACGAGCCGATATCGGTTGACCATATTGAAGATGCCCAGCCGCAATTCGAACCTTACAGTCTCGGTGGCAACAAAAATTATTCACTGCGCGGTGAAGATTACCAGATCGTCAAAAACACCTCGGGCTTTAGCGAAAAAGGCAAAGCCTCTTGGTATGGAAAGAAATTCCACGGCCACCTGACATCCAATGGTGAAATCTACGACATGTATTCCATGACCGCGGCACACAAAACCCTGCCACTGCCAAGCTATGTCAAAGTGACCAATCTCGACAACGGCAAAAGCGCGGTGGTACGCG
Organism: Vibrio sp. V39_P1S14PM300; assembly: GCF_009904765.1. Classification (NCBI taxonomy): domain Bacteria; kingdom Pseudomonadati; phylum Pseudomonadota; class Gammaproteobacteria; order Vibrionales; family Vibrionaceae; genus Vibrio; species Vibrio sp. V39_P1S14PM300. The sequence continues at coordinate 5,976 of NZ_WXWP01000385.1, read as the reverse complement.
TGAACGATCGTGGCCCTTTCCATCAAGGACGGATCATAGATCTTAGCTACGCCGCTGCGGCCAAACTCGACGTCATCAAAACCGGCACCGCTAATGTCGAAATTCAGGTGATCAACGTCGACAAAGCCAGCGCGAAAAGCAAAGCAGCGGCCTTTCAGGGGTATCTGATTCAGGTCGCGTCGTCAAAATTTGCGGATCGCTCGCGAACTTTAGCCCAGGATCTTGGTCAGAAGTTATCTGTGGACAGTTTTGTCAGCAGTGAAAGTGACGTGCACCGAGTGTTTCTCGGCCCGTTTGCTGACTATTCCCTGACTCAGGAAACCCTTGAAAAGGTTAAAGTGCTCGGCTATTTGACCGCGTTTATCAAAAAGCAGACAGCAACCCAATAGTCCTCAATCCAGTGTCGGTTTAAACCTGCACTGGTTTGAGAGATTGTTTCTGTTAAGATATGGACAGTAAAAGAAAACTTGCATTCATCATGAAAAAAACAACTCTTCTAAAACCAGTTCTTGCGTCTACTGTTGCACTCTCTGCAACTTTCGCTTCCGCGGCTTACGCTGCCCCTAGTGTCGTTCCTGATGCGCCTCAAATCGCGGCGAAAGGCTACGTTCTGATGGACTACAACTCGGGCAAGGTCTTGGCGGAACAAAACGCCAACACCAAAATGCACCCGGCCAGTCTGACCAAAATGATGACCAGTTACGTCATCGGTCAGGAAATCAAAAGTGGCAATGTCTCACCTGAAGACGATGTCACCATCAGTAAAAATGCCTGGGCCAAAAACTTTCCAGATTCCTCCAAGATGTTCATCGAAGTGGGGACCACGGTTAAAGTTAAAGACCTGAACAAAGGCATCATCATCCAATCAGGTAATGACGCGTGTGTGGCGATGGCCGAGCACGTTGCCGGCTCTGAAGACGCGTTTGTGGAACTGATGAACGCCTGGGCGAAATCGATCGGCATGAAAAATTCCCATTTCGCCAATGTTCACGGCCTGGACAACGACGACCTCTACTCCACGCCATACGACATGGCGCTGCTGGGGCGTGCTCTGATCCACGACGTGCCTGAAGAATACCGCATTTACTCAGAGAAGAAATTCACCTACAACGGCATCACACAGTACAACCGGAACGGTCTGCTGTGGGATAAAAGCATGAACGTTGACGGCATTAAAACCGGCCACACCAGCGGTGCAGGCTACAACTTGGTCAGCTCGGCGACCGAAGGTCAGATGCGTCTGGTCGCTGTCGTGATGGGCACCAAAAGCGCCAATGCCCGTAAAGCGGAAAGTAAAAAGCTGTTGAGCTACGGTTTCCGCTTTTACGAAACAGTGGCCCCCCATAAAGCGGGTCAGACGTTTGTTGAAGAAAAAGTCTGGATGGGCGACAAAGACAAAGTCGCGCTGGGCGTGAACGAAGATACGTATGTCACTCTGCCTCGCGGCCAGGCAAAAGATCTGAAAGCCAGCTTCGTCCTTGAAAAACAGCTGGAAGCCCCAATTATGAAAGGTGACGTTGTTGGCACACTTTACTATCAGTTGGACGGTAAAGACGTAGCGAAATATCCGCTGCTGGCCCTTGAAGACGTGAACCAAGGCAGCTTGTTCAGCCGTTTGTGGGATTACATTGTCATGCTATTCAATAGCTTGTTCTAATCCTCCCTTCGATTGTCGAAAGCCGCCATCTAGGCGGCTTTCTTTTTGTCTGTCGCGCGCCCTTTATATAAACTTGAGATATGGCCCAATAGTCATTACTATTGCGCACCGACAGAATTCTCAACTTGGAGTGTCCCTTATGCTAACCATTAACTCAGACGCCAAACTGAAAGACTTGCTTGAGTTCCCTTGTTCGTTTACTTACAAGGTGATGGGCCATGCGAAGCCAGAACTGCCTGAACTGGTTCTGGAAGTGATTCAGCGCCATGCTCCAGGTGATTACAGCCCGACCGTGAAACCAAGCGCAAAAGGCAACTATCACTCAGTGTCGGTGAACATCACCGCGACCTCAATCGAACAGGTTGAAATCCTCTACAAAGAGCTGGGCGAAATCGAAATCGTGCGCATGGTTCTGTAATTATTTGATTGATTAAACTTTTTTTAAAGCAGCACTTTGCTGCTTTCTTTTTATTTATCAACAAGATAAATAAACATTAAGTTTTTTGAGGTTAAAAAACTGTTATTTGTGTGTAGTCCCTGCACGCGAAGAAGTTTATAATCCAAACACTTTATTAAGCGCTGACGGGAGTCAACATGGATAATCAGCTCGTCGTAAGAATGCTGGGTAAGCGTGATTACGAGCCGGTGTGGCAAGCTATGCATGAATTTACCGATACTCGCACCGAGCAGACCAACGATGAAGTCTGGCTGGTGGAGCATAACCCGGTCTTTACTCAAGGCCAGGCCGGTAAAGCCGAACACCTGCTGAACACGGGTGATATTCCTGTTATTCAAAGCGATCGCGGTGGCCAGGTTACCTACCATGGCCCGGGTCAGCTAGTCGCTTACTTCATGATTAACCTACGCCGTAAAAAAATGGGCGTGCGGGATCTCGTTACTCATATAGAGAACCTCGTCATCAATACCCTGAACGCTTACAATATCGAATCAGCTGCCCGCCCCGATGCACCGGGTGTGTATGTCGACGGGAGAAAAATCTGCTCCCTCGGACTGCGGATTCGCCGTGGCTGCTCTTTCCATGGTCTGGCGCTCAACATCAACATGGATTTGTCGCCGTTTATGCGCATTAATCCGTGTGGTTATGCCGGTATGGAAATGGCCCAGGTCAGCCAGTTAGGCGGCCCTGATCAGGTCAATGTTGTCGCAGAACAACTTGTCGAAGAATTAGTGAAGTTGCTTGACTACAAACAAGTCGATTTCAGCACAGAAGCACCTTTAATAGGTAAGAAAGCATGAGCAAACCAATCCAAATGGAAAAAGGCGTTAAGTACCGTGACGCCGACAAAATGGCATTAATTCCTGTTAAAAACATGCCAGCGGAGCAAAAAGAAGTGCTGCGCAAACCGGAATGGATGAAAATCAAACTGCCTGCAGACAGCCAGCGTATTCAGGACATCAAAGCAGCGATGCGCAAAAATAACCTGCACTCGGTATGTGAAGAAGCCTCCTGTCCAAACCTGGCTGAATGTTTCAATCACGGTACTGCGACCTTTATGATTCTGGGTGCGATCTGTACCCGCCGCTGCCCCTTCTGCGATGTTGCTCATGGTCGCCCTCTTCCACCGGAAGCGGAAGAGCCAACCAAACTGGCTCAAACCATTAAAGATATGAAACTGAAATACGTGGTGATCACCTCTGTCGATCGCGATGACTTACGTGATGGCGGAGCTCAGCACTTTGCGGACTGCAACCGTGAAATCCGCGCACTGAACCCAGAAATTCGTATCGAAACGCTGGTCCCGGATTTCCGTGGTCGGATGGATGTGGCGCTTGATCTGATGAAAGATAACCCGCCAGATGTGTTCAACCATAACCTGGAAACGGCGCCGCGTCTGTACCGTAAAGCTCGCCCTGGTGCGAACTACAAATGGTCGCTTGAGTTACTGAAGAAATTCAAAGAACAGCACCCCGGGGTTCCGACCAAATCGGGCCTGATGATGGGTCTTGGTGAAACCAAAGAAGAGATCGTCGAAGTATTGAAAGATCTGCGCGCCCACGGCGTGACCATGCTGACACTGGGTCAGTATCTCGCACCAAGTCGCCACCACCTGCCGGTTGAACGCTACGTACCACCAGCAGAGTTCGAAGAGCTGAAAGAGATCGCGTTGGAGCTTGGTTTTACCCACGCGGCATGTGGTCCGTTTGTGCGTTCGTCTTACCACGCAGACCTGCAAGCCAAAGGGATGGAAGTGAAGTAACGCCTCTCCTCTCAAAATTCAAAAGCCGGTGCTCTGCATCGGCTTTTTTGTTTCAGGCCTAACAACACCTCACTGAAACGAACTGTCTTCGTATGATAAATGTTTTATAGTCGCTTGAATCTGGCAGCCGAGTTATATAGGCTAAGCCACAATCAATAAGAAACACCACGCTCATCCTTTGAGACTTGGCTAAGGAAAACACAATGAAAAAGCTCGGAATCTTTGCTCTGGTCGCAGCGGCATTTACTGTCGGTTGTGCCTCGAATACTCAGCAAGACAACTACCGTGAAGCCTCTTTTGAACTTTGCAACACCGAAGTCGACATCTACTCAGTCAGTGATGATGGCCGTGTGCGCATCGTCTGTTCAGACGGCTCTAAGTTTGCGCTGACCAGCGAAAGTACCTTGGAAACCATGCGTGACATCAACATCGATTACTGCGATGGCGAAGGTCTGGGCAAGTTTAACGAGAGCAGCAAATACTACTCGTTCAAATGTAAGTCGGGCACATTGCTCAGCATTGCGAAATAACCTTCCAACGCCGGTTTCAGGCTGGCGAGTGGACATAACGCACAAAAAAGGCTCCGTAATGGAGCCTTTTTAAATGCGATTGCGGATTACGCGTAAACCGGCAAACGCTGACAGATCTCAAGTACTTTAGCTTTCGTGGCTTCGATCACTTCTGGGTTATCAATGTTATCCAGAACATCACACATCCAGTTAGCCAGTTCTTTGGCATCATCGTCAGTGAAGCCGCGGCGCGTGATTGCCGGCGTACCAACACGGATACCAGACGTGACAAACGGGCTACGTGGATCGTTAGGCACAGAGTTCTTGTTCACCGTGATGTTCGCGGCGCCCAGCGCGGCGTCTGCATCTTTACCTGTGATGTTCTTATCAATCAGGTCAACCAGGAACAAGTGGTTTTCAGTACCGTTTGACACAATCTTGTAACCGCGTTCCTGGAACTGAGCCACCATGGCTTTGGCATTTTGCACGACACGAGCCTGGTACGCTTTGAATTCTGGTTCCATCGCTTCTTTGAACGCCACAGCCTTACCCGCGATAACATGCATCAAAGGACCACCCTGACCACCCGGGAATACCGCCGAGTTCAGTTTCTTGTACATGTCTTCACCAGCATTGGACAGGATCAGACCACCGCGTGGCCCCGCCAGTGTTTTGTGCGTCGTCGTCGTTACCACGTGTGCATGAGGCACAGGCGTCGGGTAAACGCCAGCCGCAATCAGGCCTGCAACGTGCGCCATATCCACGAACAGGTACGCGTCGACTTTATCTGCGATTTCACGCATGCGTTTCCAGTCAACGATTTGAGAGTAGGCAGAGAAACCACCGATGATCATCTTAGGTTTGTGCTCCAGTGCCAGCGCTTCCATCTCGTCGTAATTGATTTGACCTGCTTCGTCGATACCGTAAGGAATCACGTTGTAGTGCTTACCCGAGAAGTTAACCGGAGAACCGTGAGTCAGGTGTCCACCGTGTGCCAGACTCATACCCAATACGGTGTCGCCCGGATTCAGCAAAGCCATGTAGACCGCGCTGTTAGCCTGGGAGCCAGAGTGTGGCTGTACGTTCGCATATTCACAGTTAAACAGCTGACACGCACGCTCAATCGCCAGAGCTTCTGCTTTATCAACATACTCACAACCGCCGTAGTAACGCTTGCCTGGGTAACCTTCCGCGTATTTATTGGTTAGCTGAGAACCTTGCGCTTCCATTACACGCGGACTGGTGTAGTTTTCAGAAGCGATCAGTTCAATGTGTTCTTCCTGGCGAAGTGTTTCTTCCTGGATGGCTGCGAACAGTTCCGCATCGTAATCAGCGATGTTCATATCACGCTTTAGCATCTGTATCTCCTGACTCAGATTGAGACTTAAAGTTGCAAAAAAACTGACTTTTGACCCTAATAATCTACGCATTTATCGTCGCGCAAACGTTTGCATCAAGCTAATGGCGCGCATTCTACATAATTTGATCTAGCTCATAAAGAGAAAATTACATTTTTTGCCATGCAGTTTTTTCATAATGGCTGACAAGGTTTGTCATGACGTGGGCACGATGTGATTGCCCACTTAAAAAC
>NZ_WXWP01000109.1:0-4455 GCF_009904765.1 Vibrio sp. V39_P1S14PM300 | reverse complement strand
GTTAAAATGTGCCAGTTTGATTAAAAAAAGCAACCAGGATTGATTGAAAAGTTTATATAAAAGCCATTGGGGTAAATTTTATTTAATGTTAACTCTGTTTGAGTGAACAAAAGTTAAGTGCGGACGCTTTTTAAACAGAATGGGGGTTAAAAAGAGGCGTTTTGGCACCTCTTTCTTGTTAAGACAGTTTATCGAACGTGGTCAAAGGTGACATGCAGTCGGTCACAAACGTGGCGAGCGAAACCGCTACCGGCTTCATTGTAGATATTGAAAGCCGCGTCGGCGCCGTTATTGAGCAGTTCATCCATTTGGTCCTGATAAGCGGCAATCGCCGCTATCTGACCGGTGTAACCGCGGCTGCGCAGTTGTTCCAGCGCGATCTGATTTCCTTGATGATTCGGCATCGCCAGCAGAACCAACTTGACCCGGCCCGTATCCAAGATACGCTCCCAGAAGTCTGGATCGGTGGCGTCTCCGGCAATCACATTCCGCCCCTCTTTACGGTGCAATTGGGCTGCATCGTCACGGATCTCAACCCCAAGGCACACTTTGCCGTAACGAGTTCTGAGTGCATCGTATGCCCCACTGCCGATCCGGCCCATGCCAAGGATCAGAATTTGCGCACTGCCAGGATTGATCAATTGATCGCGGACATTCAGTTCTTCGGCGGCATGTTCTTTCAGCCAGCGGCCGGATTTACGGTAGATGTCATGGCCCATGCGATTGATAGGCGCAGATAAGACAAACGAAATCGAAACCGCCAGCGCGATAGCGACCAGAATGTCGCCGCTCATCCAACCCATCTTGAATGCCAGACCACCGACAATCAGTCCAAACTCGCTGTAGTTAAACAGACTCAGAGAGGCCAGCAGCGACGTGCGTACACGAAACTTAAAACGGTTAAGGACAAAAAAGTACAGCGCCCCTTTAAGCGGCAGCATCAATAGGAACACTACGGCCAGAGCGAGACCAGACAGGGTCGGGTGCTCTTCCAGGCCGATACTGAGGAAGAAGCACACCAAAAAGAGTTCTTTCAGGTTAAATAAAGACTTGGACAGTTCAGACGCTTTTTTGTGTCCGGCCAGCATCAGACCCATGATAAGTGCGCCGAGATCGGCTTTCATACCAACCAGTTCAAACAGGCCGGCACCGACCACCAACGCAAAGAAGATACCGAACAACACCAGCATTTCACCGTGTCCGACCCAGTCGAGCAATTCGAAGAACAGCGGTCGCAGCAGCGGAAGGGCAAACAGGGCGAGCGCGTACCATTCTGGCAGCTTGCCCGTTGAGGCGGTCAGGAAGATCACCGCAAAGATATCCTGCATGACCAGTATGCCAATGGCGATGGAACCGTATGTGGAGTTCATCTCACCTTTTTCTTGCAGCGCTTTCACGGCAAACACGGTGCTAGAGAAAGACAGGGCAAAGCTGAGCAGCAGCACTTCCTGAAGGCCCATTGCTTCAATGGATGATACGCCAAGCAACTTAAGGCACAGCAGAATCATGCTGAAAATTAACGTCGACAGCAGGTTGTGTATGCTAGCGCCAGCCCAGATTTCTTTGGAAAGCAGGGTTTTGACGTCTAGCTTGAGGCCAATGGTAAACAGCAGCAGTGTCACGCCGAGATCGGCGAGCGTATCTATGGTGCTGTTGGTTTCAAAACCGTAGGCATTGAGGGCAAACCCAGCCAGCAGAAACCCAACCAGAGGGGGCAAATTCAGTCTCAGTGCAACAAAACCGGCGACGAACGCCGCGGAGATCAGCAGTAGTTCCATACGGGTGAAAAGCTTATTCAGATGAAAGATCAAAAACGGGCGGTGTCACAAGACACGGCCCGTAAGTGTAACGCAATTCGTTGAGTATATGTTTAATCTTCCAGTAATTTTTGTAACAAAACACCGTTGAGCATTGCCCGTTTGATCATGGCAAAAGCGCCAATGGTCGGTTGATTGTCAATCTCTGAGGCGACAATCGGCAGGCCGTTATGGAACGTGGTCAGCGATTGGTTTTCGACATTGCGGCGAATGGCGGGAAACAGAATGTCCTCGCAGCGGGTGATGTCGCCTGCGATGATCACTTTTTGAGGGTTGAACAAGTTGATGGTGATGGCGATTGCTTTGCCGAGTTGATTGCCGACCCGAACTAAGCTTTGTTTGGCCAGTTCATCGCCACTATTGGCGTGCTCACAGACATCCTTTATGGTGATGCTTTCTAGGTCAGCCAGACTGGACTCATAACCTTGCGCGATCAGCTTTTTGACACGGGAAACAATCGCTGGGTTGGCGGCGACGGTTTCCAGACAGCCAAAGTTGCCACATTGACATTGTTCACCCAGCGGATCGATCTGAATATGGCCGATTTCACCCACGTTGTGGTTGGAGCCCAGAAATACCTGACCATTGACAATAATGCCAGCCCCTGTGCCCCGATGGACACTGACCAGAATAGAATCTCTGCAATCTCGGCTGGCGCCAAAATAGTGTTCTGCCAGCGCCATGCCACGAATGTCGTTGCCGACAAAACATTCTACGTGAAAAAGTTCGCGGATAATGTCGCTCAGCGCCAGGCTGTCGATGTCCGTATTGGGCATGTATTCAACCACCCCGGTTTCCGGGTTGACTAAGCCGGGCAGGGCAACGCCCACTGCAATCAACTGATTGATCTGATTTTGATGGTCGGCGACAAACTGCTTAAGGTGTGTCGTCAGGCCATCCACCAGCTCGCTCTGGTTGGTGTAGTAAAATTCAACTTGAGCCGACGCCAATTCTTTGCCACCGAGATCGTATAGACTGAATTGAATGTAGTCCCGTCCAAGACGCACGGCGACGGAATGAAACGGCTCGACTTCGGTGGTAAGGGAAATGGCCCGTCGACCGCCGGTCGACGCTTGTTGCGCGACCTCTTTGATCAGGCCGCGTTCCAAAAGTTGGCGGGTGATTTTTGTAACACTTGCCGGAGCAAGCTGACTGACGTCAGCGACCTGAATCCGGGAGATCGGACCTTGTTGGTCGATGAGTCTATATACAGCTGCGCTGTTGAGTTGTTTGACTAAGTCTACGTTACCAATCTGTCCGCCATTCATTCTTATTTATGCTCGTATTGTCCGTTAACAGTTGTCGCCTGGACAGCGAAGTCACGGTCAAAGACAGTCAGGTTGGCCACCATCCCCGGTCGGATACGGCCGAGTTTATGGTCTACACCGATTGCAGTTGCCGGATACAAAGTAGCCATCCGTAATGCTTCATCCAAAGCGATACCGACGTGCTCAACCGAATTCTGAACTGCTTCAATCATCGTCAGGGCTGAGCCGCCCAGTGTGCCGTTTTCATCAACACACTTACCATCTTTGTAATATACTTTCTTACCGACAAAAATAAAGTGATCGATGTTAGCACCTGCAGGAGCTGTGGCATCTGTCACTAATACCAGCTTTTCACCTTTGATTTTATGTGCGATACGGATGTTGGCGTAATCCACATGGAAACCGTCAGCAATGATGCCGGCGTACACTTCAGGAGTATCGTAGATAGCACCCACCACGCCAGGCTCTCGGCCAACCATTGGTGTCATGGCATTGAATAGGTGCGTGGCAAAGCTAATGCCGGCTTCAAAGCCTTTGCGTGCTTCGGTGTAGGTGGCATTGGTATGACCGATGGATACCACAATGCCGGCGTCTTTCAGGCGACGAATATGTTCTGGGTCATTGTGCTCTGGCGCCAGCGTTACCTTGGCAATCACGTCAGCATTTTCGCAAATGTAATCGATCATGCTGCCGTCAGAAGGGCGGATGTAGTCAACGCTGTGAATGCCTTTTTTCATCACATTCAGATAAGGGCCTTCCAGATGCAGGCCGAGAGAGTGATTTTGATAACAAGACTGATACTCGCGGGCGGCAGCAATGGCCTGACGCATGTTGTCGTCGGATGACGTTATCAATGTCGGCAGGAAGCTGGTACAACCGGATTTCAGGTTCGCTTGATGCATGATGTGCATGGTGTCAGCCGTGATTTCGTCGTTCAACATCACGCCGCCACAACCGTTCAGTTGCAGGTCGATGAAACCAGGGCTTACATTAGCGCCTTGCAGGTCTTTAATTTCAATGCCTTCAGGCAGCTCTGATACCGGACATACTGAGTCGATTAAATCGCCTTTAATCACCACAGCATGGTCTACCAGTACATCACTCCCCGTGTAGATTTTACAGTTAGTCAGCGCGTACATAATCAACCGATCCTTATAACTATGATTTCTCTATTCTCTTTGCGAGCATCATACGCTCATTTTACACCACAACGAGCACTTTATTTGTGAGCTTCAATTAGCTCGCGAAATATCTTGTTTAAGCGCGAATCACAACGTCATTCGTGGAGACCTGGCTGCAGTATCCCACAACCTAAAGGCTTTGTGACAAGCTGGTGTAAAACAGTTTGCTTCTAAAAGCCACACTCTGAA
>NZ_WXWP01000080.1:0-4468 GCF_009904765.1 Vibrio sp. V39_P1S14PM300 | reverse complement strand
AAAATTTATGAAACTGAAATGACCCCGAGTTGCCGACGCGTCTCCCTGTTTCTTAAAGAGCTGGGAGTTGATGTGCCACGAGTTCAGGTTAATGTGCGTGACGGAGAAAATCTGACGGACGAATTTCTACGCAAATGTGTGAATGGTAAGGTGCCTTTGCTGGAACTGGATGACGGTTCGACCGTATGTGAAAGTGTCGCTATTTGCCGTTATTTCGATGAAGTGACTCCAAATGACCACGCGTTGTTTGGTCGCAACGCACTGGAAAAAGCGCAGGTAGAGATGTGGCATCGAGTGGTTGAGTTTCAAGAGTTGGTGGCTGGTTTTCAGGCGTTTCGCAACTTGACAGGTATGTATAAAGACCGGGAACATTGTGTGGAAGCGTGGGGCGTAGAATCGAAGGCCAGGGTTGAGGCGTTCTTGCCACAACTGGATCAACGCTTGGCGGAAAGCTCATATGTGGCTGGTGAACACTTCACTATCGTGGATATCACAAGCTATATCTTTATCGGGTTTGCGATGAAGGGGTTGAACATTGAAGTGTTGAACCGCTTTACGCACATAGCACAGTGGTTTGAATGTGTGTCAGCCCGACCGGCGTTTCAATTCTGATTTCGATGATGTCCGCCGTTGTCTGACGGATTGAGCGCTTCGCAGAGAAGCGCTCTTAAGCGTATCAAACGAACACCTTGCTAGAAAGGTGGTGGTTGTTTGGCGGCAGAAATCGCACAACGCGTTTTTTCACGCCGGCGTATGTTGAGAAAACTGTATCCTGCCTGATAATAGCGGTACACTGCGGCAACGAAAACAAAGTCAGGTTTGTTATGACAACAGAATTGAACGAGCTACATGAGCAGGAAATTGAAATCGAGGCCGAGGGCATCGAGGTTTCTGCTCAGCCGATAGAGCTGTACAAAGTAATGAAGATTGCCAACCTGGTGAGTGGCGGCGGTGAAGCCAAACATGCCATCGCAGAAGGTTATGTTGCGGTCAACGGCGAGCTGGAAACACGCAAGCGCCGCAAGCTGTACGATGGTGATTTCTTTGAATTCAATCAAGAATACTACGTTGTATTGTGCGATGCGCCGGTAAGTGAGCCAGAACCTAAGGCCAAACAGCCAGCGTCAAAGCCAGCTAAGCCTGTTGCAGAGAAAAAAACCAAACGGGCAGGTGACAAGTCTGGCAAAAAAGCCAACAGTGAAACCGCGCCAAAAGAGCAGAAGTCCAAGCCGAGTCGAGACGAGAACAGCGGCCGAAATTCCATCGATTTCTTCTGAACGTAAAAAAGCCAGTCTTGCGACTGGCTTTTTTATTTCATCTGTTCACTCTGTCTCTTTTTTGATGGGCTGTCTGATTGCTCCATCAACATATCAAGCTCTTCCTGGGTAATCAGATCACTGAAGTAATCGATTTGGTGTCCCTGGTATCTTAGTTTCTCTACCAGTTCCATTTTTTGAGAGATGGTCAGGTCATCCACTTCGGTGAGCAGTTTCTCAAACTCTACTTTATCCATGGTACCACCCCGGTACAACTACAACCCTTATGAAGTATGGCTTAAGAATGATTATATGCCAATGCGAGAAAAATAAATTGCTTGTTGATCAGCAGTATAATAGCCGCTATATTGCGCTAATCAAAATAATAATGATTCTCATTAATAAGGCGTATATCATGAAAACTTCGTTCGGAATCTTCACGTTAGGGGTGCTGGCTTCATTCACAGTGTCGGCGACACCGGTGACCGTTACCCATGAAATGGGCAGTACCACGCTGGAGCAGAACCCTCAGCGCGTTGTCGTGATTGGCATCGGTGCTCTTGATGCTGTAGACAGTCTGGGCGTCGAGCCAGTCGCGGTAGCAAAAGCCACGACACTACCCGCGTATTTGGCGAAGTACGATGACAGCAAATATGCGTCGGCTGGCAGTTTGTTTGAACCGGATTTCGAAACCATCTACATGCAAAAGCCGGACTTGATCGTCATCGGGTCACGTGCGGCTACCAGCTTTGATGAGCTGAAAAAAATCGCCCCGACCATTGTCTTTGCAGCCGATGATAAAAAAGGCTATTGGGAATCGACTCAGGAGCAGTGGCGAAACCTGGGTAAAGTGTTTGGCAAGAGCGAGCAAGTGGAGCAAAAAATCGATGCGCTGGACAAAGAGTTTCAGTCGATTCGTAGCTACAACCAGAACAACAACATTGATGCCCTGACGGTCATGAGCTCGGGTGGCAACATCACGACGTTTGGCGAGCAGTCTCGCTTCTCTGCTATCTACAAAGATTTTGGTTTTAAACCAACCGTGGAAGGCATTAAAGCCAGCCGTCATGGCGACCTTGTTTCTTACGAATACATTCGCAAAGCTGATCCAACAACTTTGCTGATCATTGACCGCGATAAGCTGGTCAACAAAGGTAAGAGTCACACCAGAGAAGAGTTTGAAAATGACCTGATCAAAGCGACCAAAGCTTACCAGAACAAGCACATGACGTTTTTGGATCTGAATGCCTGGTATCTGGCGATTTCTGGTGTGACGGCCACTGAACAGATGATCTCCGATGTGAAACAGTCTGTTGGCATGATGTAAGCCAATTTCAAGCAGAGGTTAGCTTTGAAAAAGTTATTGCTTGTTTTGCTGTTGCTCAGCGCTGCGTCCCTGTTTGTCGGTGTCGGAGAGTTGAGCGTAACACAACTGATTCAGGGAGAAGCTGCCGCGTGGCAGCTTCTTGTTTACAGCCGCGTTCCACGTTTGTTGGCCATATTGCTCGCGGGGGCAGGGTTGAGCATTGCTGGTCTTATTATGCAGCAGATCAGTCAGAACCGCTTTGCGGCCCCTTCAACCTCCGGCACCATTGAGTGCGCCATGCTAGGTTATGTGCTCAGTCTGGTGATCTTCGGGGACGGAAATCAATTATGGCTGATCTTTTTGGTCGCAATGGCCGGAACGCTGGTGTTCGTCCAGTTTATCCAGCGCGTTCAGTTCAAAAACGCTGTGTTTGTGCCGTTGATCGGGATCATTTTCGGTAATGTGGTGGACTCGTTAGCCAGCTTTATCGCTTATAAATACGATGCGATTCAAAACCTGTCCGGGTGGGCGGTGGCCAATTTTGCCAACCTGCTTCAGGGCGATTATGAGTTGCTCTACATCGCTTTGCCAGTGGCGGTGTTCAGTTACCTCTATGCGGCTCGTATTTCTGCGGTGGGGATGGGAAAAGACTTTGCCATCAATCTGGGGCTGAACTATCAGCAGGTGCTCGTAATCGGTGTGATGCTGGTGTCGGTGATGGCCGCGACAGTAGTGATGATTGTCGGACAATTGCCTTTCCTTGGGTTGATAGTCCCCAATTTAGTGAGCCTTTATTTTGGCGACAATCTACGTCGTAACATTCCGTTGACCGCGATTCTGGGCGCTCTGATTGTGCTGGTGTGTGATTTGGTTGGCCGAACGCTGATTTTTCCATACGAAGTGCCGATTTCCATGATCATCAGTATCCTCGGCGGCGGAGTGTTTATCGTGTTTATCCTGCGAGGTCAGCAACATGCAAGATAAATACAAACTTATCGGCCTGCTGGCGATCGCACTGGTGTTCGCGACGCTGTTTGTTGCCATTGGCTTAAATGCGGATAACTATCAATATTTTCTGTCCCGTCGGGTGCCTAAAGTCTTGGCAATGGTGTTAGCCGGAACCGCGATTGCGCTGTCGTCAATGGCGTTTCAGACCATCACGAACAACCGCATTCTCACTCCAAGCATTATGGGCTTTGACGCGCTGTACCTGTTTACACAGGTGTTGGTGGTGGCCACTTTTGGCGGCATGAGTGCTTATGCGCTCAATGCATACCTTAACTTCGGTTTGTCTGTGGCAATGATGCTGGGATTCTCGTTAGTGCTGTTCTGGTTTTATTTCCAGAAACAGCAGCGTAACCTGATTGCATTGTTGCTTCTGGGCGTGATCCTGGGTCAGTTGTTCTCCAACATTTCGTCATTTTTCATCATGCTGATGGATCCGAATGATTTTGCGTCGGTGCAAGCCAACATGTTTGCCAGCTTTAACAACGTCAAAGTGGATCTGGTGTATCTGTGTATGCCGATTCTGGTGGTGGTTAGCGGGTTGCTTTACCGAATGCACCGGACGCTGGATGTTTTCTGGCTCGATAAAGACAATGCGGTGAGTCTGGGTGTTGACGTGGAAGGCACAACTAAACGGGTGCTGATGTTATCGGCCATTCTGATTGCCGTTTCGACCGCTTTGGTGGGGCCGATTATGTTCTTTGGTTTGTTGGTGACCAACCTGACTCGTGAGTTTTTTAACGCTTTTCAGCATCGCGTTCTGCTGGTCGGGTGTTCAATGTTATCGGTCGCTGCGTTGCTGAGTGGGCAATGGATTGTCGAAAACCTGTTTGCATTTTCAACCACGCTCAGCGTCGTGATTAACTTTATCGGTGGCGTCTATTTCTTATCGATGCTGATC
>NZ_WXWP01000115.1:0-4481 GCF_009904765.1 Vibrio sp. V39_P1S14PM300 | reverse complement strand
GGTTGCGAATTGATGATGCATTCGTCATTATTCGCACCCCGGATCTCTGGATTCGCTCGCATCAATTAGGTGCGTGGATGCATACACAACAACATATTTGACTATAACGATAAGGGCTATCTGTGAAGCAGACTTTAAAACTAACAGATATTGTTGCAATCGGCTTTATGCTGTTTGCGTTTTTCCTGGGTGCCGGAAACATCATTTTCCCACCATTTGCAGGGCAACTTGCGGGTGACAACCTTTTACCGGCAATGACAGGTTTCCTACTGACGGCGGTCGGACTGCCTTTGATCACCATTATTGCCATCGCACTGGCGGGTGGTACATGGGAACACATGACCAAAGATTTGCCCAAGCGTGCAGCGACCATTATGGCGGTGCTGATTTTCATCATTATCGGGCCAGCATTTGCGGCGCCGCGCACCGGACTGGTGGCGTACGAAATGGCGGTTAAGCCATTTATGCTTGACGCCGGTCAGTTCCAGCTAACGGCTTTTTCTATCATTTTCTTCATCGTAGCGATGGTGTTTGCCTGGTTCCAGGGACGACTGATCGACATGATTGGTAAAGTTCTGACCCCGGTACTGTTTCTTGGATTGATCGCGCTGGCCGTTGGCGTATTTATGAATCCTCAAGGGGACATCGTGGCGGCGCAGGGAGAATACCTGACCCATCCTCTGCAGAAAGGCTTCCTGGAAGGTTACAACACCATGGACACGTTCGCCTCACTGATGTTTGGTGTACTGATGGTGGATGCGCTGCGCGGCAAAGGCATTACCGAACGCGCTGCCACTACTAAGTACCTGATCAGTGCTGCCTTCATTGCTGCCGCTGGACTGGCGTTTGTCTACATTTCGCTGTTCTACCTGGGCGCAACCAGCTCGGTTGTCGCTGCCGGAGCTGACAATGGCGGTGTGGTGCTGAGTCAATATGTTCAGGCGCTGTTTGGTTCTTACGGTCAAATCGTTCTGT
Source organism: Vibrio sp. V39_P1S14PM300 (assembly GCF_009904765.1). Classification (NCBI taxonomy): domain Bacteria; kingdom Pseudomonadati; phylum Pseudomonadota; class Gammaproteobacteria; order Vibrionales; family Vibrionaceae; genus Vibrio; species Vibrio sp. V39_P1S14PM300. The sequence goes on along the minus strand of NZ_WXWP01000115.1, from coordinate 3,506 downwards.
CGGTCATCGTGCTGCTGGCATGTCTGACAACCGCGATCGGCCTGATCTCGGCGTGTTCGGATTACTTCAGTTCGCTGACGCCGCTGTCGTACAAAACCTGGGTTATTATCAACGGCGTTGCGTGCGCGGTGGTGGCCAACGTGGGTCTGTCACAATTGATTTCTCTGTCGGTGCCAGTGTTGTTTGCGCTTTATCCGGTGGCGATCGCGCTAGTGGCACTGACTTTCCTGCGCAAGAAGTTACCAAACCCGAAAATGGCGTACCGTACGGTGATGCTGGTTTCTCTGCTGTTTGCAGCCATCGATGGGGCCAAAGTGGCGGGCATGGATGTCTCGATGCTTAACATGCTGCCATTATTCGATGTGGGAATGGCCTGGCTGTTGCCAACCGCACTGTCGATTGTGTGTGCCTTCTTTATCGGTTCGAGTGAAAAAGAGCAACTGGCCGACGACATGGCCTAATCCAATCAGCGGTTGAATATCAAAGGCCGGCGCTATAGCGCCGGCCTTTTCTATAGCGATTAGCGAACTCTAATTTTTCCTGTATCTTCATCACATTTTTCAGTAGAATTCTCCGGTTAAATTCTACACGAAAGTGCAAAGCAAACATGTTTGAAATCAATCCTATTAAAAACCGTCTCCAGGACGTGTCTGAGCGCACGAATGTCCTGAGGGGGTATCTTTGACTATGACGCCAAAAGAGAGCGTCTAGAAGAAGTCAACGCAGAATTAGAACAACCGGATGTCTGGAACGAACCTGAACGTGCGCAAGCATTGGGTAAGGAACGTGCTTCTCTGGAAGCGGTTGTGGAAACCATTGAGCAACTGGAGCAGGGCGTCGACGACGTGGAAGGGCTGCTTGAGCTGGCGGTGGAAGCCGACGATCAGGAAACGTTTGACGAAATCGAACCTGAATTGGCTGAGCTGGAAGAAAAACTGGCACTGCTCGAGTTTCGTCGTATGTTCGCTGGCGATCATGACAGCTCGGATTGTTATATTGACCTGCAAGCGGGCTCCGGTGGTACTGAGGCGCAGGACTGGACGAACATGATGCTGCGGATGTATCTGCGCTGGGCTGAAGCCAAAGGCTTCAAAGCCGAAGTGATCGAAGTTTCCGAAGGTGAGGTGGCGGGTCTGAAATCGGCAACGGTCCGTATTTCGGGTGAATACGCGTACGGTTGGCTAAGAACGGAAACCGGTGTGCACCGGTTGGTGCGTAAATCACCGTTCGACTCCGGCGGTCGTCGTCACACTTCATTTGCGTCTGCGTTTGTTTATCCAGAGGTTGATGAAAACATCGATATCGATATTAATCCGGCGGATCTGCGTATCGACGTGTACCGTGCGTCGGGCGCGGGTGGTCAGCACGTCAACACCACGGAATCTGCGGTACGGATTACCCACCTTCCGACCAATACTGTGGTGCAGTGTCAGAATGACCGTTCGCAGCATAAGAACAAAGATCAGGCGATGAAACAGCTGCGCGCTAAGCTGTTTGAACTCGAGTTGCAAAAGCAGAATGCGGAAAAACAAGCCAACGAAGACGCCAAATCCGACATCGGTTGGGGCAGTCAGATCCGTTCTTACGTACTGGATGATTCCCGCATTAAAGACCTCCGTACCGGCGTTGAAAACCGCAACACTCAAGCGGTGCTTGATGGCGATCTGGACAAATTCATTGAAGCTAGCCTGAAATCAGGTTTGTAAGCTTTTCACCGACTAACGACAGGATACATCGAAAAATGACTGATGCTGTTCAAAACGAAACTGTACTAGAAGAAAACAAACTGATTGCTGAACGCCGCGCGAAACTGGATGAGATCCGAAAGAGCTGCAAAGCAAACGGTCACCCAAACGACTTCCGTCGTGACAGCCTGGCGGGCGATCTGCAAAAAGAGTTCGGTGAAAAGAGCAAAGAAGAGCTGGAAGCGTTGAACCACGTCGTGGCGATCGCAGGTCGTATCATGGCGAAGCGTGGTCCATTCCTGGTCATTCAGGAAACTTCTGGCCGCATTCAGGCTTACGCCTCGAAAGATGTTCAGAAAGCTCTGAAAGAGCAGTACCAAGGCCTGGACATCGGTGACATCATCGGTGTGAAAGGTGCGCTGCACAAGTCAGGCAAAGGCGATCTGTACGTGAACATGGAAGAGTATGAGCTGTTGACCAAAGCATTGCGTCCTCTGCCAGAAAAATTCCATGGTCTGACCGACCAGGAGATGCGTTACCGTCAGCGCTACGTGGATCTGATTGTCAACGAAGACTCTCGTCAGGCGTTCATCATCCGTTCTAAGCTGGTGTCTGCGATCCGTAACTTCATGAGCTCGAAAGGGTACTTGGAAGTTGAAACACCAATGATGCACGTGATCCCTGGAGGCGCAACGGCGCGTCCGTTCGTCACGCATCACAATGCACTGGACATCGACATGTTCCTGCGTGTCGCGCCTGAACTGTACCTGAAGCGTCTGGTAGTCGGTGGTTTTGACCGTGTGTTTGAGATCAACCGTAACTTCCGTAACGAAGGTCTGTCGCCACGTCACAACCCAGAATTCACTATGATGGAATTTTACCAGGCATACGCTGACTACAAAGATCTGATGGATCTGACCGAAGAGATGCTGAGTACTGTGGCGATGAACGTACTGGGTTCAACCTCAATGCCATACGGCGATGAAACGGTTGAATTTGGCGGCAAATACGCGCGTATGAGCATGTTCGAAGCGATCAAACACTACAACCCGACTCATGAACAGATCCAGGCGCTGACGGAAGCTGATCTGCAAAACCGTGAGTTGATGGTGTCGATTGCGAAATCAGTTCATGTTGAAGTTGAAAGCTTCTGGACCTGTGGTCAGTTGTTGGAAGAGATCTTTGGTGAAACCGCTGAACCAAAACTGATTCAGCCAACTTTCATCACGGGCTACCCGGCGGACATTTCGCCGTTGGCACGCCGTAGCGATGACAACCCGTTCTTCACTGACCGTTTTGAATTCTTCATCGGCGGCCGTGAAGTGGCGAACGGCTTCTCTGAGCTGAACGATGCTGAAGATCAGGACGCACGCTTTAAAGCGCAGGTTGATGCGAAAGATGCGGGTGATGACGAAGCCATGTACTACGATGCGGACTACATTACCGCTCTGGAACACGGTCTGCCACCTACGGCCGGTCAGGGTATTGGTATCGACCGTTTGGCCATGTTGTTTACCAACACGCACACCATTCGAGACGTTATCCTGTTCCCTGCTATGCGCCCACAGGCTTAAATTTGAGATTGAAAAAACCACCTTCGGGTGGTTTTTTTTCATCTTAGATTTGCCCTATTACCCGTATTGGGCCTTTTATCGCCTTCCTGAAGCAGAATTCGCCCGCCATTTTGACCAAGAATATGAACTTGTATTAATAAAAGTCATGGTAAAAGCACTATTACATGTCTAGTCTTAACATTGAGACAGATTATCTTGGCGAGTCTCGATAATGTAACGGCTCGCAGTGAAGTGCTCTGTAATGAGC
>NZ_WXWP01000209.1:0-4495 GCF_009904765.1 Vibrio sp. V39_P1S14PM300 | reverse complement strand
ACTAATGAATACGTAATATAACCATTTAGTATCGCAATTTTTGGCTTCGACATAAAAAGTAGTATCGATTGTCCAGAACGGTTTATCTACATAGTGAATATTACCGATAGACCCTTTTCGTCCAAGAATGATACTCGGCTTATCGTATAAATAATCGTTGGTACTTCCAACTATCCCACCAGTACCATAAATCGGGTAAATGCCATCATCTGAATCTATGCCTTTAGGAGATTTGCCGTAGTGTAAGGTGCAAAGCTCTTCTATTTTTGAGTCTCTCCAGTTATCCATATTTTATACCTCAATAGATACTGAGTTGATGAGATCTTTGAGCTTCGAGTCTACTTCACAAATCTTTTCGTCAATTTGAGCTAAGTTTCGAAGAGTGGTTGTAATACAAACCTTTTCTTCTTCATCTGAAGAATCGATATAGCGGCTGATATTGAGATTAAAGTCATTCTGCTTGATTTCTGTAATATCAACGACGCGAAGGTATTTATCCACAGAGACAGAGTCCAGTAACTCCGAAAGTTTATCTTCCGTCTGCTCTCCTGCATCAATTAATGTTTGTTTTGCTTTGCTGTACTCGGTCGTGATACGTGTTATATCGCATTTACGAAGTAAGCGCATCGCTTTACCTTCACCAAACTCGGCGGAAGCATCAACGAAAATGACTTTGTTCTTCAGTGCAGCAGGCTTGTTTTTATTGATGATTAGAACCGCAGCCGCAATGCCTGTGTTGAAGAACAGTTTATCTGGTAAACCGACCACACCTTCAATTAAATCACCTTTGATATTGTCTTGACCGACAAGAAAGCCTTTACGAATATTACCTTCATCTCCCTCACGGAACAGCACACCATGAGGGACTACAACGCCGATGCGACCATCGTCTTTTGTTGAGGCAATCATATGCTGAATAAAGGCAAAGTCTGCTTTAGTTCGTGGAGCTGTGCCAAGCCCAAAGCGACCAAATGGATCTTTTAGGTCGGAACTGTATTTTACATTTCTTTCTTTACCTTTTTGGTCAACAATTTTCCCGTCGTTTAGCTCTAACGGTTCCCACCATTTATCTTGAGAAAAAGGAGGGTTCGCAATGACTCTATCAAAAGTCATTAAGCCATTTTGGCTTGTTGTATGTCTTGGGTTAACTAACGTATCACCGCGTTGAATATCGCCATCTAGGTTGTGCAAAAACATGTTGAGTTTGGCAATTGCCCATGTTCCTAGGTTCTTTTCCTGACCGTAAAGTTTACAGTTAGGCTTACCCATGATGGTGCCATTCTCGTAGTTTTCTTTAATGTGACGAGCGGACTCAACCAACATGCCGCCACATCCACAGGTCAAATCGTAAATCTCATGACCTGGTTGTGGGTCAATCAGCTTAACGATAAGTTCTACCACTTCGTGAGGGGTGTAGAACTCGCCGCCTTTCTTGCCAGCATCATCAGCAAATTTGCCAATCAAATACTCGTATGCATCTCCAAGTAGGTCGGCTTTGTAGAGATTTTTATTGCCCAGCTTGTGTTGGTTAAAATGGCGGAGTAGGCGAGTCAGTAGCTCATTGCTGAGCTTCTCTTTATCACCGAACTGAATGGCGGTAAGCACTTTTTCTAGTGATGGGTTTTGATGTTCGATTTCAGCAAAGGCTTCATCGATGTACTCACCAATATTTTCCGTTCTTTCGATCAGCTTGTTCCAACGTGCATACACAGGAACGAATTGCTCTGGGTTATCTTCCTGAATCTGCGCCATTGCTTCTTCAGCGCTGCAACCTTCTTCTTCTATCACGGCTTCTACACGCTCGTCAAATACGTCTGAAAGACGTTTTAAGAACAGGAGACCGAAGATATAGTTTTTGAAGTCTGAGCTATCTACTGTGCCACGCATGATGTTTGCGCTGCCCCAAAGCCATGTCTTTAGCTCTTCAAGGCTGATTTTTTCTACTGCGGTATTGTTTGTCATAAGAATCTCTTAAACGTTCACGGCTCGCTCAAAATCTTGGTGTGAGCGAAGAACAAAATTGTGGGGATTATAACGCAACAAGCGTCGATTGAGAGACTTTAGATTCAGGAATTGAGCGCTGTAGTAAGATTATGATTTGATAGGGGATACTCCCTGCTACCTTATGAGTGTCGTGGTAGCAGGGCGGTGTTGGCTGTTAGGCTGCGGACTTGGTAGTTTCGGATGGTGCTGAATTAAAGCAAGCATAATTACGAGCGTTTTTATGCATCTCTACTTTTGCTTTTTTGCTACTGCTGCGGAATGTTCCAACTTCGAAGCCCAATGAGTTTAAGAGTCTTTTCAAGTATGACGTTGCCTTGTTTGGCTTTGCCTCTTGATGAAGAGGCTTGCTAATGTGTAAGCTATCTTTAAAGGCCCAGTTCAATAGCTTTCGGTTAACATAACAGGTTTTTACAATCTGGCGAACCTCATCTTTATGAATCCAAAAGGCGTCACCATCGACAGAAAATCCATACTTTTTCAAAATTCGGTCATAGATGAGATGAGCGGTACGATGGTGCTTCGTTTCGATTTCCACTTTGTCACTAGAGCGATTCACGAACGGGAATGAATCAAACACACTTCGATTGACTAAGAACTTGAAGTGGAAGTTAACGTCATCTTCTGTAACCTTTTTCACTCCGTAATCCCGCTTGATCTGAAACTTAGTTAAAGAAGCGTTATCAGAAGACGTCCTTCTGTCTTTAGCCCATAACCAGGAAGCTTGTTCTTGAGTTAAATCAGGTGAGGATACAATCGCTTGCACTTCTAACTCTTTGTACGCTTTGGCTGCCAGATTAACACTCTTTTGAGCAAACAGTTGTGCTGTAAAAGAGGATGGGGCCGATGTTGTCATAAAACCGAGTTCTTCCAACGTTAAATGTAAATGCAAGGCTAAAGGAGCGAAGAAGCGCTTTTTAACGTTGTTGAATGCAATGTTCAACTTGTCAGTTGGTTGGACATGGACTGTTGGTTTGTACGTCGTTTCTTTGGCATGTGGTGTAATGAAATCTTTGTATGCATCAACGGCAAACCAAATTTGTTTTGCTGTACGAAATCGACGTGCAAAATTAATCAGTTCTAAAGGTGTCAACGTCTTATCGCAGAAAACCACAACTTTGTTAGTAAAGTGCGTAGTAATTGAGAATCCTGAACTTAAGCAAGGAGATGCCATGATCGCATTATACTTCTTAATCTCTTCGTTTGGATTCTCCAAAAAGGCTTTTTGAGCAGGCATGTCTTTATTGTGAGCGTGGATAATTAAGATACCGTCTTTTAGTGCTTCATCTTCACTATCTAGCTTATTAGAATCTTTATAGCCTAGTGATTGGGTAACCTGACGAAGTGTGACGAGAGAATCAAACAGGAATACTTTATCTTCCTCAATAAGACGCTCTTTGAGATAAACGTTGGAGAGGTACTGGTTTTTATCTGTGATCACAGCTTTGATTGAAGAATACGGGTTCTCAGTGCAATCCAATAGTGTCACTTCGCTTCTTAACTCTTTGATGTAACCCAAGCTGATATCTGAAAGATCAGCATCACCCACAATCAATTGTGGGACATTACGAATGACTTCTGACAAGCTTTCAAAAACTTGTTGCTTTGGTAACTGTTTACTTGGTTCAGAACATACGACAGTCGTCAGTACTTTTTCGAACTCGTCAATGATAAGAATATCCGCCTGATTAAGCACAGAGCGAATATGAGATTTCCAAATGCTGTTTACAACAACCCCCATTGCATCCGCTTGTTCTAGTTCGCACAAATCTTGGTTGTAGCTGACTGCGAAATTGTCATTGCAGTATTGTTCAACCAGTGCGGTTAGGTAAGAAAGGTAAACGATCTTCTTGTTCTTACTTCGAGCCGCTTTCGCTAATGGACCAAATAGATGCTTGGTCTTCCCTGTGCCTGTTGCCGCTCTTACTGCAAGAGTTTTGCTGTCGTTGATAAGCTGTGAGCACAGCGGAGAGCGCAATGAATCAACGGTGATGGTCTTAGTTTGAAGAGTTGGAGACATGAATTTTCGCACTCTATTGCGATTCTGTTCGAGTTGCTCATCAAGTGCAGCTCTCAATAACTCAATACTCTGAACGCCCTGTAAATCTGACAGAAAGGTGTTAACACATGCCTCGGTTGTGCTGTTTGTAAGCGGAACAGTACGAATCAATTGTCTGGAAAGCCACTGCGATGTCTCTTTGCACGGTGATAGAGAGTTGCAAAGGGTTAGATAAGTCACAGTGCTTCTAAAGTTCTCCAGACTGTAGTAAATCCCTGTCGCGCTATCTAACATTGGAACACGACTTCCACAGTAGTTGCTTTTCATTAATCTAGCCGTTTGAGTAGGGAACAGCTTTGAATCGGCGACTAGTGTAATCGTATAGCCAGCATCTAGATAATATCGAGTGACATCCATAGCATTGTTTCTGTCGTTGCGTAGAGCAACGACTCGATCATCATTCGATCGATGCTGAAGACTCGGATCGAGCAGAAT
>NZ_WXWP01000211.1:0-4560 GCF_009904765.1 Vibrio sp. V39_P1S14PM300 | reverse complement strand
ATGTAATTCAACTCATAACAAAGGCCTCTGCGTTATTTTTTACTTTTCCTACTCGCCTACTCTGAGACTACAGCTAACAGTCCTGTACAGATCAGCACACAAAGATGAATCACTTGCTGGCAATACCAGCAAGTGATTCATTGTCTTTACAACAGACGTTTTGTTGCCAGGAGAGCGTATCTATAAGCTGCATCTTTTCCTGCTGAACAGGCAGCGACTTTTCTCACCTCAACACGCTTCTCCGCGCTACTTTCATCCACTAGCCGCCAGAGCTCTGCATTAGATATCGATTCTTTATTTGCTTTACGCCAATCTCGTTTCTTCCAACCTTCTAGCCACTCATTAAAGCCTTTGACGCAATAATCGCTACTTGAATAAATAATATCGCCATCTCTCGCATGCTTTAATCCAAAAGCAAGCGCTGACAGATCTAGGTAAGCCTGGTCAGTGACATAGTCAACAGGCTTCCAATCTTCATCATCAATACATCCATCAGCATCGAGTGCTATGTACGCAACACCACCAACAAGACGACCTCTTTGCTTCTTCACCATGGCCGCTTCTACATAAATTTCTATACTCATTGTCATACTCTCCAGAGACTAAAAAGCCGATACATTCTCTGATTCGGCTTGGTTGTTAATAACTTGCTTTACAGCGATTCCTACATAACAACGGCAAGTAAGTTATTTTTTACCTGTCTCTGGGCACGCTTGCGTTCTCCCCACCTGCCCTAGCAAGCCTGATTTAAAACCCTTTCAGATATATTTCATCAGTACGCATACCCAAACAGATAGCTTAAGGAGCCCTTATGCGTACCCCAAAGACTGACCATGACTACCCCTTTGAGACTTCAGAACTCAATGAACTGCTAGAGCGTGCAGCCGAGGCGCTGGCTGTGAAATACAAACGTGAAGGCACGTTCACCAACCCCACCAATGTCAAAGAGTACTTAAAACTCAAATTAGGAGCTCATGACCGAGAAGTGTTTGCTGTGATGTTTCTTGATAATCAACATCAATTGATCAGTTTCGAAGAGTTGTTCTTTGGCACGATTGACGCCGCTTCGATTTATCCCCGTGAAGTATTGAAGACAGCACTAAACCACAACGCTGCCGCGGTGATTTTTGCCCACAACCATCCTTCCGGCATTGCTGAACCTAGCCAAGCCGACAAACGCATTACACAGCGACTTATCGACGCTCTAAAGCTTGTGGATATCCGTGTCTTAGACCACATCGTAGTTGGTGAAGACTGTGTCTCATTCGCTGAAAAGGGGTGGATATGAGTGATTTTATTGTTTCCGGGCTTAATGATGAGCTCGTTACTCCGATGCATTGCTTTCTCGATGCCCTGTTCTTGGACAACACCATTCCTAATACAGTTGAGCGATTGGCGTTAAACATTCGTTCTCAAGAGACTGACCAACGATTTCAGCCCATTGAAATTCAATTAGAACGCGCATCCAGTGATTCGCCTTGGCAGCTTCGTTTTATCGCAACCTTTGATGTTGTCATCACAGGTACGCCCCAAAAAGAGTTATCGCTGTATTTCAACTTCGCAGGGTGTTGGTTCTATCACCCTGAAATTAAGCAGTGCAGCTTACAACGGCCAGAAGTACAAACCTTACTCGCCAGCTGGCTTAAAGCAGTCACTCACTCGCTCATCACACACTCTGCAATCTCAATCGACATTACCCCCATTCGCTAATCTCCATTTCCCTCAAAGAGGTCACTATGAATCAAGCAGCCAATCTGGCTATGTTCGCGTGCAAGCGAGCCAAGCCTTCACACCAACTCAAAGACTTAATCAAACGCTCTATTCATGATGTTAATTACCGAGGACGGCTAACTATCCGATTTAAGGACACCAGTTACCACCCGAAAGACGGCGGGTTTCACCCTGTTTCTATCACCATCGATATTAAAGACAGCCATATTGCCATTAGGGAGGTAACGGACCGCGTTTATGTGGGTGACGAGACACCAGAACTGGTTCCCGACCTGACTTTTGATTTTGCTAACAACGTTGCTTTCGCTCGCTTTAGCGGCTGGCTTGGCATGCACCTACAAGAAACCACGGAGCTGTATGAAATGTGGGAGTGTAACTTTCTGGCTTATGTTGCAATGGACGCTTACAACCAAATTCAGATTAAGTGTGGTTAGTAACCAGAGCCAATCAACTTACACCACACAACACTCCCCCTTCCGTTACCAAGCATTCAACAAAACCACCCGCATAGAGCTGCACGATGCCTGCTTCCCATATTGTTAAAACGGGAAGCTTCAATCCCTTATTGCACAAGGGTTTCTTGATATCGTCGGCTCTGTGCTTCTCAAAACATCCTTCTACAGACGAAAAAGGAAGCAGATTATGGCTGAGGTCCAAGCAATCAAAAACGATGACACCATACGCCTGGTTGGTCATCTATTGAGTATTCGTTGTAATCCGCAAATGGCTGATGTGTGGCATATCGGATTAAACCTAGCACTGAGGATTTCTGATTTGCTATCTATTCGCTTTGAAGACATTCATGGCGACCGACTCATTATTCGTGAAAGCAAAACCGGAAAGCTGGCAAACATTCAGCTCAATACTAAAGCGCAGCAACATATTGCTAGATTAAGGGAGCAGCATCCCGACCATATCTACTTGTTTCAATCCCACCGATGCCAACAGTTGAAAAACAAACCACCCCAGCCAATCACGCGACGCGCTGTGTCCATGGCGTTTCAACAAGTAGGCCAAGAGCTAAATATTGCGTTAGGCACTCACTCGATGAGAAAGACGCGAGGCTACTTTCTTTACCAATCTACAAAGGATATAGGCCGTGTCATGAAAATGCTTCGTCACACATCTGAGGGCGTCACCCTTCGCTATATCGGCATCACTCAAGATGAAGTCGATAAAGACTTTGTTTCTCTTGAGCTTTAAATCAGGTCATTTCGTGAGGGGGCGGGACCGCCAATCCCTTACAGCATATAGCATTACAGGCTATTTCAGCCATCATATTCAATCAATCATTCGCTATTAAAATGGTGATTAATGGAAGAACTCTTCGACCCCAACATCCAATACATCTGCAAGATTCTTTAACATCTCATCCGTCACACGGACCATCCCAGATTCAACCTTCGCTAATTTGCTTCTTGTCATATCAATCCCCTTGAGACTGCACAATCGTTCAACATCTTGCTGAGAGAGTTGCTTAGACACTCTGATATTGCGGATTTGATGTCCAGTAATGTTTTTCTCAATCTTGTTCACAAACTCACCTGCACCTTTATGGGTGCAGATAGATTATGTTTAATGTACTATCCAGATGGCACCCGTATCGGTGCAAACAATTCAAATAGGAGAATAAATGATGATATTAGTGCTTTTATGGGTATTTTTCGCTTTTATACTGGCGATGTATGCGAAGAGTAATGGTCGCAGCTTTGGTTGGTGGCTTTTACTCGGACTTGTAATTGACCCTATATTGGCATGGATTATTTATAAAGTGGTTGCAGATTAAAAGAACCGTCAAGCCCACCATCGCAGCAACTTCCCCCTCCCCTGTATATTAACTGGATAATAAACACCCCAGTACTAACTATGGGATAAAGAAAACTAAAGCAGTGGTCGGTAATTAGGGGTTAACCAATCACAACTTAAATTAAGGATAAAACAATGTCAGTACCAATACGCACCGTTACTTCAATCAGTGTTCTTAGCTCTACACTTTTACTCTTCGGCTGCGGTGACAATGTAGTGGACTCTCTACAGCAGCAGACTTTCAGCTATATAAACGGAGAAAATCAACTGACTCAATATGAACCATCACTGACTATCAACCAAGCCTTTAATAATCGTAAAGTTTGTAATGATGTCGAATGGAAAACATTTGAAGATAATCGTGAAAGAACGGTTATTGCATACCGTTGTAATATGGATATACCTTCACAGAAGTTCTCCAACCTGTTGAAGGCTGAACTAAACAAGAGTGCAGACAAAGTTGCGCAAAGAATTTCGAGTGAATACAAAACACTCAAAAAACTGGCTGATAACCAGGCTAACTATCAAGAGCACTATGATGAAGCAACGGGATATTTCGACAAACAACGCTTCAAAAACCTTTTAGAAAGAAGCAAGCGAGCTCAGCAAGAGTTACAAGAAAAGTATCCAGACGGAATTGATGGAGCGCTCGCTCAACTAGAAGATCGCCGTTCTCAATTTATCATCCCTGTAAGCGTCGATGAAGTTTACCAGTGGAGTGTTGATAATAGTGAGCAAAGTCACTTTATATACAATGGCTTCTCTGCTCAATTTTCTAATGATAAAACATTGAGTTGCGAATTTGACCTACTGAAGTCTTTAAACCTCCTATACAAAGATCAGCAAGCAGAAACGTACTATCTCTTAAAACAAACATTACAACATTGGAGCCAACGCCTTAACTTTGGCGGGGATGATCTTATCTACCTCAACGATCTTAAATGCCAACTCCAGTAAAGTTTTAACTTTCATACCATAAGCCCTGAGATTAGAACTCAGGGCTTTTTTATTACAGGTACATAA
>NZ_WXWP01000409.1:0-4640 GCF_009904765.1 Vibrio sp. V39_P1S14PM300 | reverse complement strand
GCATAGACCATTCCCTAGAAATATCATTAAATTAGCGTGATTTGTCCCTATTTTTTGGATGGCTAAATTACACAAAATATTTCTTGTCACGTCAAAATTTTGTCAATTATAGAAAAAAGAAAAGGCCTTGCCGGAATACTCCGACAAGGCCTGTCAACACCCGTTAATTATCATTCATCATCAAGTGAAATTAATTTTGTGTTCCCACCATGCGCTTTTTCTCGCTGACGTTGTACCAAAGCATAGAAACCCGGAATGAGGAACGTTCCCGCAAGTAATACACACAACAACCCGCCAACTAAGGATATGCCCAGAGAATTCTGACTGACATGCCCGGCCCCCGCAGCAAAAATAAGCGGGAATATCCCCAGAATGAATGACCAAGAGGTCATATTCACCGCCCTGAAACGTAATTTCCCGCCGGTTACTGCTGCTTTATCAATAGCAACATCTCGCCCTTCTCGCTCAATTTTGGCAAACTCGACAATCAAAATCGCGTTCTTTGCTGCCAGTGCGATAAGAAGGACTAAACCAATCTGGGCATACAAATTGAGAGGGGTTCCCGTCAAATTCAATGCCAGGAAAGAACCAAGTGTCGCGATCGGCACGACCAGAATGATCGCCAGCGGAATGCTCCAACTCTCATATTGCGCTACCATAAACAGATAAATGAAGATCAACGCCAGTGCAAACGCAAAAATCGCCTGATTACCCGCTAACACTTCTTGATACGCCATCCCTGTCCACTCATATTGGTAGCCCTGTGGCAGCATGTCAGCTGCGACACGTTCCATCGCCGCAATTGCGTCACCACTGGAATACCCAGGTGCAGCCTGCCCCTGAATGATGGCACTGCGATACATGTTGTAACGCCAGGCGACATCAGGCTCAAACACTTGTTCATAACTGATCAGCGTACTCAAAGGTATCATCTGCCCGCTTGCCGAACGTACATGGAATCGCTGCAAATCGTCCATACTGCTACGGTGATGGCTATCTGCCTGAAGCGTCACACGAAAGTTTTTTCCGAACATAGTGAAATCATTCACGTACAGCGACCCAAGGTTACCCTGTAGCGTTTGGAAGATTTCAGACAGGGAAATGCCCAGTTGCTTGGCCTTTTCACGGTCAATATCCACGTAGTAGTGCGGTACGTTGGCTCGGAACGTACTGAAGCTGAACGCAATCTCAGGCTGGGCATTGGCGGCCTGAATAACGTCATTCATTACAATGGCCAAGTCACTACGGCTGCGCCCTAGCGTATCTTCCAACACAAACTCGAACCCCGACGCCGCGCCCATGCCCGGAACCGCAGGTGGGCCCATAGCAAACACCACTGCCTGAGGCAGTTCTTTGGCAGCCCGGGCATTAACACGCTGAACGATCGCGCTAGAGGAATGATCGCCATTCAAATTATTGCGGGTTTCCCAATCATGCAATTTGATGAACATCGACGCCCCGTTAGATGCCGCCGCCCCGGTCATAAACGAGTATCCATTAGCTACGGTGACACCATCCACGCCTGGCTCTTGTTCAATCATTGCCATCAGTTGTTCGGTGACTTCTTCTGTGCGAGACAAAGAAGCAGAGGCTGGCAATTGCACATTGACCAGCATGATCCCCTTATCTTCCTGAGGCACAAATGCGGTTGAGGTGGTTTTCGCAAAGAAGCTCACCGCGGCTACCGCAACAATGAAAAACACCACCAGTAAAGCCGACTTCTTCACCAGAAAACCGGCAATTTGACCATAACCGGCGGTCACTTTATCCAACCCACGGTTAAACGCTTTAAACCAGTTCGCGGTGTTGCCGCCTCCTTGTTTAAGAACCAATGAACACAGCGCTGGCGACAACGTCAACGCGTTAATCGACGAGATCACGACCGAGATACAGATGGTCAACGCAAACTGGCGATACATGATCCCAGTAATGCCCGGCAGCATCGCAACGGGAAGAAAGACCGCCAAAAGCACGAGTGTTGACGTGATGATCGGCCCAGTCACCTCCTTCATCGCTAGCAACGTTGCTTTACGAGGTGTGATGTTCGGGTCGTTCGCCATGGTGGTGTCCACGTTTTCGATCACCAGAATCGCATCGTCCACCACAATGCCAATAGCCAGAATTAAGCCAAACAGCGTAACAGTGTTGATGGTAAACCCGGTCGCCAGCATCACGGCAAACGTACCGATCAGCGAAACAGGAATGGCCACCACTGGTATTAATGTGGCACGAGCACTACCCAGAAACAGATAGGTCACCGCGATCACCAGCAAGATGGCCTCAATCAGGGTTTTAACCACACCTTTAATCGATTCCGCCACAAACACCGTCGTGTCATAACTGGTTTCGTAGGCCATTCCTTGCGGGAAGGTGTCGCTCATTTCAGACAACAAAGCCATCACCGCCTTACCACTTTCTAGCGCGTTGGCATCCGATTGCAACGACAGTGCGACGATAGAAGCATCCTGGCCACGGAATTTACCCTGGCCATCGTAGAACTTTTTACCCAGCTCGATACGCGCTACGTCTTTGAGATAAACCGACGCACCGTTACGGTTGGCACGCAGTACGACATTCTCAAACTCGCTAACCGTTTCAAGACGACCTTTCGTAACTAAGTTAAACTGAACTTCCTGCGCATCGTTGTAGGGTGCTGCGCCAATTCGCCCTGCCGCGACCTGAACGTTTTGCTCGGCCAGAGCCTGATAGATGTCGGAGGTGGTTAAGTTGAGATTGGCCATTTTTTCGGGGTCGAGCCAGACACGCATCGCGTATTCGCCGCCGCCAATCACATTAACCTCACTGATGCCTTTCACCCGTGCGAGCTGATCTTTGACATTGAGATTGATGTAATTAATCAGAAACTGGTCGTCATACTTGCCATCTGGTGAATAGAAATTCAGTACCATCAGCAAGTCGGGGGAACGTTTTTTTACGGTGACCCCCACCATACGCACTTCTTGTGGCAGTTTGGATTCAATCTGCGATACCCGGTTCTGCACGTTGACCTGAGCCATGTCAGGGTCCGTACCGACGTCAAACGTCACCGTCAGGTTATAAGACCCATCGTTGGCCGATTTCGAAGACATGTAAATCATGTTCTCGACACCATTAACCGACGTTTCGATCGGGTCGGCAATCGCCTGTTCGACAACTTCAGCGCTCGCACCGGTATAGAATGCAGACACACTGACCGACGGTGGGCTGATTTTCGGATATTCCGCGATCGGCAGAATAGACAGCGCAATGGCGCCGGCCATGGTCAGAATGATGGAAATAACCAGCGCAAACTTAGGGCGCTGGATGAAAAAACGACTTAACATCTGAGCACCTTAGTTATCTTGTTCTGACTGAGCAGTATCCTGGATCCGGACACTCATTCCATTTCGCACGCGCTGTAAGCCTTGAGTGATCACCATATCATCTGGCTGCAAACCTTCCCGGATAATGATCCCCTGCTGGGTTTGGTCACCCAACTTAACATTTCGTCGCTCTGCGATATTGTCCGGAGCGATCACCATGACAAAGTTGCCTTCCAAATCGGTTTGTACAGCGCGGCGTGGAATCACCAATACGTCACGATTTTGCTTTTCACGCAATTCAACTCGCACATGCTGACCTGGAAGCAATTGATGATCTGGATTATCGACGACCGCGCGCATCGCAATCGTACCGGTATTGAGATCAATACGGTTGCCTAAGTAGTCCAGTTTCCCAACGTGGTCAAAAGGTTGGCCGTTCTCCAGCATCAACGCCACTTCCACTTCGTTTGCTTCAGCTTTACCGTTCCCTTGGATACGGTCGATACCAAGCGCCAGGCGTTCACGTTCACTGAGACTGAATGAGGTGTGTACCGGATCCAGACTGACCAGCGTCGTCAACACCCCTGTGGAAGGCGACACCAGATCACCGGTACTGACTTTACTGTCGCTGATCCGGCCACTGAACGGGGCACGGATCTGCGTATACGACAGGTTTACTTTCGCTAGTTTAAGCTGAGCACTGGCGGCTTCAACCTGAGCCTCCGCACTGAGTCGCTGAGCGGTCAGATTATCGAATTCCGACTGAGAAATACTGCCGCGAGGCAATAGATTTTTGCCGCGCTGAAAGTCAAGCTGCGCCTTTTTCAACGCTGCGTTGGCCTGAGCCAGTGATGCATTAGCGCTGGCAAGTTGTGCCTCAAAGGAAGACGGTTCAATGCTGTACAGCAATTGGCCTTTTTCGACCATTTGACCTTCTTCAAAATGGCGCTGTTTCAAATAACCAGATATCTGGGCCGTGATCTCAGTATCTTCGACCGCTTCAATGCGACCAATGTAGTTGCGACTGTGCTGGTAAGGAACGACGATGACATTTTCCGCCGTGACCAGAGCGATCGGTGACGTAGGTTTCTGTGCAGACTGTTCACCGCACCCAGCCAGAATCAGAGCGCTGGCGAGCGTGGTTATGATGAGCTTTTTTTTCATGGAAAACCGCTGAATAGATTGGAACAAGGAATAGGAACCTAATCAACGGTATCATCAGAAATGTCTGAAAAAAATCAAAGCCGAATGTCGTTTTGTATCAAGATATTGCTGTTGATTTTTCTTTGCTTTCATTGATATTTTTTAATAATTCCCGCGGCGAATCCCAAGTGTAAA
>NZ_WXWP01000411.1:0-4642 GCF_009904765.1 Vibrio sp. V39_P1S14PM300 | reverse complement strand
GAATAAGCCTATGTTTACAATCCACTCTATCGGGGACTCGGCATTCTTGGAGCAAATCCTGATTGCGGTGTCCATGATCACTGGTACCGGGGACTTCGAGAAAATGGTCAGCATTGGCCTGCTGCTCGGCGTGCTCATCATCTGTATCCAGTCAGTTTTTCAGGGAGCAAAACAAATCAACTTCCAGCAGGTCTTGCTGGGCTGGGTCATTTATGCCTGCTCCTTTGGACCGACCACGACGGTTGCCATTGAAGACGCCTATACTGGCGAGGTTCGTGTTGTTGCCAACGTCCCGCTATTGGTTGGCTTTGCGGGCGGGATGATCTCCAATGTGGGATACACCATTACCAACCTCTTCGAGACCGGATACGGGGTCATCGTACCGAACGTTACGGAAAGCCACTTCTCGGAGACTTTGAAGCTGCTGAATGACGTTCGCAGAAGAGCTTATGATACTGGTGTCTTCACCGTCCTCAATGCGGCCAATGGCGGTGGATACGTCGATGTGCGCCTGTCCTGGAACAACTACATCCGTGAATGCACGCTGACCAAGGTTGACCTTAAACTGATGTCTCTGGATGAACTCATGAATAGTCCTACCGAGACAGCACTTCGGTTTAACTCCCAGCTCTATGGGACTCGCCTTTACCTTTCTGCGGGTAATCCTGACGGGACCGACTACACCTGTACCGACGGATGGGTTGCCATCAGTAGCGCCACGGCGAACCTGAATAGCCCAGTAGTGGTGGATGCCTTGAACAACCTGCTGGGAGTCGATACCAGTGCCGGCGATGATGCCATCACCAAAATTGGCGATTCGCTGCAAGCTATGGGAGCTTCGACAACATCATCCATCGATTATTTGAAGGCAGCCGTGCTGGAGCCCCTTTACTACGAGGCTGCCGCTGGTCGCTATCAGGACTTGCAGGACTACGGCTCCGCGCTGATGATTAACCAGGCTATTCAGCAGCGGAATACCCAGTGGGCGGCGGAACAGTCCATGTTCATGACGGTGGTTCGCCCAATGTTGACCTTCTTCGAAGGGTTCATCTACGCCATCACTCCGATCATTGCCTTTATCATTGTAATGGGGAGTTTTGGTCTTCAACTGGCGGGCAAGTATGTACAGACCATCCTCTGGATTCAGCTTTGGATGCCAGTTCTGTCCATTATCAACTTGTTTGTTCACACGGCGGCATCCAAGGAGATGTCCAGTCTGAGTAGCGCCGGATTAGACTCGATGTATGCGTTGTCATCGACAGGTGATGTGCTGCAACACTGGATCGCAACGGGCGGGATGCTGGCTGCGGCTACGCCAATCATATCCTTGTTCATCGTCACTGGCAGCACCTATGCCTTTACCAGCCTTGCCTCACGAATCAATGGCGGCGACCACGTAAACGAGAAAATGCAAACGCCTGATCTTCTGCAGCAAGATCCGATAATGAAAGGCCAGCCAGCGTTCTCGTATAACCAGTTCAGTGGTGCCATGGCGTCAGGGGCCGAGTCGCTTGTTGATAAGGTGAACATTGGACAAACCTTGAGTTCGGTGGTTAGCAGCAGCCAGGCCGCATCAGCCCAAGCTACGCGGAATTTCTCCGAACAGCTCTCAAACTCGGTTTTCTCCGGGGCATCGGCTGAACAGAGCTACGCAAGGTTGCAGGGGCTGGGCCAAACTCTTAGGGCATCCGATTCGAGTCAGGCCAAGGCAATTTACGGTCAGGCTCAGGATTACGCACGCCAGTACGGATTGTCGGAAACACATACTGATGCCATAGCTGGTGCCATAGCTATGAAGGCTTCAGGATCAGTTGATGCAGGTAAGCTTGCTGCGGTGATTGGTGGGCCAATAGGTCGAATCGCTACTGCGTCGGGAGCAGTTGGCAAAGACGCACCATTGAAAGTACAGGGAGATGTGTCGGGGTCTGTTGAATCAAGGACGACGGATCAGCGTCAGCAACTGACCACGGATCTGGATAAGCTGACAAAGAATTTGGGCTTTTCCAAGGATGATTCCGCCGCGTTGACTCGGGATCTTGCTCGTCAGACTAACACCGAAGCGGGTCAGCGATTCACCAATTCATTGGGTGAGGAACAACGAGAGCAACTTACCCAGTCTGCGACACAAGCGGTTAGCGCTCAAAATACATATCAACGCCTTTCCTCCGCTCAGAGCTCAATTGGCACGGCCAGTCAAATGGATATGCGGGCATTGGCCGCCTCTACCGTTGGTAGTCCAGCCGCAAGCACCGTGTTACAGAATGGAATGCGTATGGCGTCGCCGGAGACTCGTCAGGCCGCTGCCGAAAAAGCACGGTTCTATCAGGCATTGGGAATGGATTCCGCGCAGGCGTTAGCCGGTGGGCAAATTTACGCGCTTTTGAACTCCGGCAAGGGAGCCGAGCAGACTGTTGCGGCTGAGGCCATCTCGGCTGCTACAGGTAGTGTCGTCACCCAGGGGGTGGGGCGGTTTAACGAGAACCAGTTGCTTGTCCAGCAAGCTCCGGCAATCACTGGTCTTTCTAACCCTCTGAAACTCCAAGACCCAGCTCGTATGACGCAGGGGCAGCGCACTCAGGCTGAAAGCCACGTGCCTGGTGAGGATGTCGTATTCCAGCAACATGACAATAATTTGAGCCGAGTACAGGACGTTCATGCCAATCAAAAAGAGTCGTTCCAGGATGAGCGATTGGGGTCACTGAGAACGCAGATAATGAACTCCAACGTAGAACCATCCACCGCATCCAATATCTTTGCCTCATCTGAAGGTGCTGGTCGATTCTTCGACAAGATCGTTGGCGGCTCAGGGGCGGCCATGGATGGGTTCTCAAATGACTTTGCCAACTCGATGAACCAACTGGCACGGATGACGCCCGAGCAGCGCGATCAGTTTATTGCCGACGCACACAAGGGAGATCAGTACATCAAAGATCAGTATGGCCTGCCTGGATTCCTGGCTACTGGTGCGGCCAACCTGGGTAGGGACATTATCGGAGCAGGCGTTTCCGGTTTCTATGCGGCCAAGGAATGGCTCACCGGGAAATCGGACCTATCCGAGGCGGCCAAGGGCATGTCGGTTCGCGAGCGTGGTATGTTCTTCGCGGCAGCGTTTGCTAGTGCGAGCGAAGCAGGTGTAGAGCATGCGCAGGCCTTTGTTCAGCAGTACGGAGATGAGTTCCGCAATTTGGCCATGCAGACCGCGATACAAGAACATGGTCTTCATTCGGAGGCTGCGGCACAACTATTTGCTTCTTCCATTTTGGGAGCAAGTGATGGAAACGAAGAAGTATATCGAGAACAGCTTCGGCAGGAGATGGGAGATGATGAATTAGCTAACAAAACGGCAGATATCATCGAAGCATCCGCAGGAGCAGGGCGTGAACAGGCTGGAGGCTACTTGATACCTGTTTCACGTTACTTTGCAGTTAAGCAATGAGGTGGTTCATGAATACAGCACTGGTCCAATTGAAACTTCGGGAACGCCAGCTTCTGGACGAACTTGAACAAGTATGGGAAAGCATGGATAACCTGTCGGAAGCTTATGAAGTCTGCGGTCCTATCACTCCAATTTTGGTTATAAATACACTGAAACTGATGATACTGGAAGGCCACGGGGATTGGTTTGTAACTCCAGTGGAGCGAACTGGTGATGCCCTAGTGACCAGTGCTGAAGCCTTAAAGGTCGCCAGTAAGGAAACCGGTATTTGTCCGTATTTATTGAGGGGAACGCTCAGTCGAGCCCAGCGCCGCCCTGTACTGGCTTGCAGGGAAGGCAAACTCATCCTTCGAGTTGAAGATTAATCACCGGCGGGGAAGTGCGGGAGAGTAATAAGTTCCATACTAAAATGGCAGTGTTTACATCGGGCAGATGCTGCCGTTTCTAACATGAAAATGCCCTAAAGCTTGTTAACGTAAATACTCTATTTACAAAAAGAAGCACGCTGTGAAAGGCGTGCTTCTCAATTGGAAACCGTTAAGCATCAACGAACAGTACTTCGCCATTGATAAAACCGTCAACGGAACGCTCAAACGCTTTACCAACGAGTTTACCTGGTACTGGCTCAAAACCTGGCATCATTTCACCATAAACGTCCCATGCTTCTTCCAAGACTGTCGGGTTCACAACGTTGATGCGTGTACCGCGTGGCATTTCGTGAGCAACACACTTAACAAAGGTATCGATAGCGCCGCTTGTTGTTGCATCAGCAATGGCGAAAGGGATAGGTTTTACGTTTAAGATGCCACTGATTAGAGTGAAAGAACCTTTATCTGCGATGTACTCTTGGCCAATACGAACAAGGTTGATTTGTCCCATCATTTTGCTCATCACCGTGGTCATCCATTGTGACTCACTCATTTCAGAAAACGTTGCATACTCACAAAAACCCACCGTATTAACGACAGCATCAAAGTGACCAACTTTTTCATATAGTGCTCGAATCGAGTTTTCATCCGTAATATCAACAACATGGTCTACATTTCCTGAGCGGCCTGCGGTAATAACTTTATGATTACTTAACCCCGTTAAAGCCGCTTGTCCCATCTTACCCAAAGCACCAATTAGAATTACTGTTTTCATGACTTACTCCATCTCTCTGGTTGGTTTTTACAGGAATTATGTTAGTGATTGAGTAAAACAAAT
>NZ_WXWP01000253.1:0-4759 GCF_009904765.1 Vibrio sp. V39_P1S14PM300 | reverse complement strand
ATTAAACTGGAAAAACTGACCAAAATGTTTGGTCAACAAGCGGTGGTGAGTGAGGCCAGCGCTAACTTTGAAAAAGGCAAAGTTACCTCTATTATCGGCCCGAATGGAGCCGGAAAAAGTACCTTATTGTCCATGGCGAGCCGACTGCTTCCCCGAGATGCGGGGTCGGTGGTGATCGACGGCAAAGAGCTGGCGGAGTGGAACACCCAGGCGTTGGCAAAACGGCTGTCGGTGCTACGCCAGGCCAATACCATTACCATGCGTTTTACTGTGCGGGAAATGGTCTCGTTTGGGCGTTTTCCATATTCGAAAGGCAAACTGACCGCAGAGGATGAATCTATCATCGAGCAGGCAATCGCGTATCTAGATCTGCAAGCCATTCAACACAAGTACCTGGATGAGCTGAGTGGCGGCCAGCGACAAATGGCGTTCATTGCGATGGTGATTGCTCAGGACACTGACTACGTTTTCCTCGATGAGCCGCTGAACAATCTCGATATCAAACACTCGCTCCAGATCATGCGCACCATTCAGCGTTTGGCGCACGAAATGAACAAAGCCGTAGTGGTTGTGATTCACGATATCAACTTTGCTTCTTGTTACTCAGACATCATTCTGGCACTGAAACACGGCAAAGTGGTGGCGGGTGGACGTGTAGACGAGGTGATTGACGAGAAGGTGCTCAGTGACATCTACGAAACGCCGTTCAATGTTTTAGAGCTGGACGGTAAACGTATGTGTACTTACCATTAACGAAAAACAGCCGCTTATTGAGCGGCTGTTTTGCTTCATTTGGTCAGGTCTTCAATAATCGGACACTGGCTGCCTGAATCGCCCGGGCAAGCGGATACCCAGTTTTTGAGTTGTTTTTTAATTTCCGTTAATTCGCGGATTTTCACTTCGATTTCTTTGAGCTTCTCTTCGGTCCGGCTTTTCACATCACGACTTTGTCGATGTGGGTCTTCGGCCAGGTGCACGAAGTCTTTACACTCTGCCAATGAAAAGCCGGCGTTTTTCGCGCGTGAAATCAGGTTGAGCTGCTGAATTTGCAGTTTGGAGTATTCACGATAACCAGACTCACTGCGAAGTGGTGGCGCGATTAACCCTTTTTCTTCGTAAAGACGAATCGATTTACTGGATAAACCGGTCAGTTTGGCGACTTCCCCAATGTTCATACTGCTCTCCGCAATGCGATATCTGCCCCGATTCTACTCCTGCCGTGCTAAGAGTTCAAAGTTTTACAAAAGCCGTGGGTGGCTGGCCAAATGCTTTTTTGAAGGCGATGGTAAAGTTGGACGGGTGCTGGTAGCCCGCATCGTAGGCCGCTTCGGTGATCGTGACCAAACCACTTTCCAGATGCTGCTTGGCGATCTCCAGCCGCCGCTGACGAATATACAGATTCACTGTCATACCGAGTTGTTGCTTAAAGCGACGTTGCAGATTCGATACGCTCATCGAAAACTGCTGCGCCAGTTGTTCCAGATTGAGGGGATCACTCAGGTGTGTTTCGATGTAACTGATCATGTCTTCAAGCTCGCCATACTGATTTGCCGTTTGTGCGCAGTGACACTGATGGATTGTTCCGGCTTCGGATTGCTGGCAAATATGCGCCATGAGCTGATAAGTGAGACTCTCCATCTTCATACGCTCAATAAAACTTTTCGGTGAGGGCAGAGCAATCAGCTCTCCTGCAAGCCGGATGATTTCTGGTGTCATGCGAATATTCAGATGATTTTTGTGATACTCAAGGAAACAGTCCATGCCGCATGGAAGGCCAAGTTTGGTCTGAATCCAGTGAGGATGAAACATCATATTCACTTTGACGACATGGACGTTGGCCTGCAGTGCCCGGCGAAAATTCGCGGCTTTGGCCAGGTTGACCATAACGCCTTGCGGTCGCTGATCCGCTTCCAGTTTGAATGCCAGATCGTCGTAACCGAAATCGAGCTTACCCTCCAACAACAGGGTGACAATCACAGCCGGTGGTGCCGTGGAAACCACCTGAGAGTTCATCAGTTCATAGCTGTTGCCACCATGTAACGCGAAGGCCTGGTCGCATTGATAAGAGAAGAAATGCCCTTCAGCAATGGGATTACTGCCATTGGCCGACTGATTGACGATCAGCTGTTTTTCGTCATGGTGGACTTTTTTGGTCAAGGCGATCTTATGCAGTCTAGTACCGCGAACTTCACTATTGGTCATATTGCGCTTTCTTCATAACAGCTATGCGATCTCGCATAACCTATTCATCTTCCCGTTAATAGTAATGAAACTTATCATAATTACGAATTATTATCATTTGCATTTGTGGGATAAATTTCATGAAAAGGGTTAAAACTACACCTCATAAAAGAACCTTACTGGGTTTAGTGATCAGCATGATGTTGGCGGCTCCGGCTGTTGCAGAGGAAAACACTCAGTTTGATGAAGTCGTTGTATGGGGAACCAAAGTCTCGAGTAACTCAGAGTCACTGGGGGCGGAAGATATGTCGGTAAAACAAGCGGATCACATGTCTGACTTGTTACGCGATATTCCCGGGGTTGATGTCGGTGGTACTCACTCGGTCAACCAACGGATTAACATTCGCGGTTTAGGGGAAACCGACTTGGATATTCGTCTCGATGGGGCATCTCAACATGCCAATATGTTTCATCATATTGGCAACCTGACGCTCAATCCGGACATTCTCAAATCGGTCGATGTTGAAGTTGGCAACAACTCCGTGACTCAGAATGGCTTGGGCGGGGCGGTCTATTTCGAAACCAAAAATGCCAAGGATTTGTTGCGATATAACGAACGTTTTGGTGCCCGGGTGTTTGGTGGTTACGCAACCAATGACAACCAACAGGGATCGCTAACGGCCTTTGGCCAGTTAAGCGACCGCGTCGACGCCATGATTTACGGTCATTACGTTGAACATAAAAACTTTAAAGATGGCAATGGTGAAGAGACCTTCGGTGCAGCTGGTGATGTATACAACATTCTCGGCAAAATCGGGTTTGAACCTTCAATGGACCACCGTTTTGAACTCTCCTATGACCTTTATCGCGACAGCGGTGATTACAGCCCGCGTCCGGACATGAACGGTGGTGCAAACGAAGGACTCAGCGGTGAATTGCTGATTCCCACCGATTATGACCGTGACACGGTCACTTTAAGTTATGCGCTTAATAAGCAACATCACAATGGCAAGGTGGTGGTGTACAGCAGTCAAACCGAAATCGATCGTGATGAGAGCAAAACGGGTTGGGAACGCATGGGGCGTGCGTCACGTAACACCGCCACCAACCGCAATACCGGGGTTAACGCGACGTTCCACTCGGATGTTAGCCTCATTGGCCTGAGTAACCACGTGACATATGGCCTGGATTACATGGACAAAAACAGCACCAGTAAATACGGTGGCAAGAAATACATGGATGAGAGCGCAATTTCGACGGCGGTGTTTGTCGAAGATAAAGTGTATCTGCTGGACAACTGGAGCGTGACAGCGGGCTTGCGTTTTGACGACTACAAACGTGAAGCCGAAACGGGCACAGACAGTTTCGACGATATGACCTGGGCGCTGGCGACAGAATGGAATATCAACTCAGACTGGACCTTATTTGCCAGCACGCGCAGCTTGTTTAAAGGTCCGGAATTACTGGAAACCTTTGTCCGTTATCAGACCACGACCTATCTGGATGACAACATCAAAGCGGAAACCGGTTTGAATACGCAAGGCGGTGTGCGCTTTAACAAACGTATTGATGATCACTTCATCAGTTCGAGTCTGACGCTGTTCAGAACGGACATTGACGATTATCACGCTGAGGAATGGAACGGGACTGGTTACACTATAGTCAACCAAGGGGATGCAGAGTACAAAGGCTTTGAGTTCAGTGCTTCTTATGGATACAAACAGTTCAATTCGAAGCTGTCTTATGCCAAGTCGGATAACAAAGACAAAACCAATGGCGGTCCGGTTCTGGAGAATGAACGCAGTTCAGACATGGGCGACTCCATTGCGCTGACACTGGATTATCAGGCGGATTCGATTGATACCATTTTCGGCTGGACCTCAATTGTGGTGCTGGATGAAGACAACGTTTTGGAAGGAACCGCAGACAAAGACGGCTACAATGTCCACAACCTGTATGTACAATGGTTGCCTTCACAAGCGCAGAACTTGTCTGTCACTTTTGGAATCGACAATATTTTTGACGAGGCCTATGTGTCACATGCTTCGCGGACGGGCCTGGCGCGTGGTCTTAATACCGACGACTACGAACCGGGACGTAACGTCAAGCTCTCAGCGGCTTATCAGTTCTAATCATCCTTTTTCGGCTCAGGCTTGCCATTTTTTGGCAAGCCTTTTGGCGTTGAGCTACCGCATTTGGAGAAAATCATGTTACATGCAAAAACTCACGTTCACTCTGAACATGTCAGTAAGTATTTGGTGGTGTTGTGTCGCCATTTTGCACGTAAAGTGCATGCACAATGGGACGAATGGCAGGGCATAGTTCATTTCCCGGTTGGTACGGCCAGAATGGAAGTCGATGAGAAGCGCAGCACGCTGAGTATTTTTTGTGAAGCGGAAGACGACAAGCAACTGGCAATGCTCAAACAGGTGCTTGAGCAGCACATGGAAATGTTTGCTCGGCGTGAAGCCATAGTGCTGATCTGGGACTAATCAAACGGGGTGGCAACGATACGTTTTTTGTTGCCACTCCGGGCATACCGTTCGGGCATTCGTTGTGATTACCGATATATTTCATC
>NZ_WXWP01000120.1:0-4806 GCF_009904765.1 Vibrio sp. V39_P1S14PM300 | reverse complement strand
AAACTGACGAAAATTTGTAATTATTGGCCTAACTGTGTGTATTTATAATCTTTGTTCCGCATTGTCGGGGTTTAAAATGTGCTACACCAGATTTATTTTTGAGAATAGACTCAATAGGTTTATTAACAGACACATTCATAGCGATAGATGTGTTTCAAGATGTAAACTTGATGTTTACGTGTTTTCGTCTCACCGGGATCACCCGAGAGGAAAAAGCGGCCGTATCGTCGTAAAGGAGTGCTGTTGATCATCATGTGTTCTGTATTTCAATTTTGCGTAGTCCCATGACATTTCTCCTTGTCGTTGATACTTGGAGCCCATCACGATTCATGCCAAAAGTTATTATTAATAATAATCAAATAGTTACCAATGGTTATTCAATAGTTGTCATAATAAAAAGCCGAAACTTCTCAAAATGAGAATCGAAATGCAAACCTAGGTTTAGCTCGTAACTAAATGAAATTGATAATGTTCTCAGATTAAGCTGAGCTCAAACTGGCTCTAAATGTGTCTGAGTACATATTGAGTTAGTCAGGGAATATAGTCAGAAATAACTGAAGTTTCTAACAAAAGGGCATTTTCATGGAGTTGAAACTCACCTCAATCGCAATTGCGTTATTGATGACTCATTCGCCAGAGTCGTTCGCTCAGGAAGCACTGTATTCTATTCCAGTTGTGAACGCAGAGATGTATCAACCGGATATCGATATCAATCAGTATTGGCAAAGTGAAAAGCTGGACGGCATTCGTGTGATTTGGAATGGCACACACCTGACAACACGACAGGGTAACCTGATTCATGCGCCAAAATGGTTTGTGTCTTCCTTACCGGGTTACCCGGTTGAAGGAGAGTTGTGGGCGGGACGGGGTCAGTTTGCGCTTGTCCAGCACACCGTTTTGGATAAAGAGCCTAATGACGTTGCCTGGAAACAAATTACCTACATGTTATTTGATCTTCCTATGGCATCGGGCAACTACCCAAAGCGTTACGCGGCACTCAAAACATTGGTGACCCAGATAGATAGTGAGCACGTGAAATACGTCGAGCACTCGCCGATAACATCAGAGCAGTCTTTATTTGACTACCTCGACGAGGTCAGTGACTCTGACGGAGAGGGTGTGATGTTACGTAAAATCACGGCCGACTATCAGGCCGGGCGCAGTTCGGATCTGCTTAAACTGAAGAAATACCAGGATACAGAAGCGGTCATCGTAGGCTATAAAGCGGGCTCTGGTAAATATCAGGGGATGCTTGGTTCATTGCGAGTCAAGTTGCAAGATGGGACGGAGTTCTACATCGGCAGTGGACTGAGTGACCAATTGAGAAAGCATCCACCTCAGATAGGCTCCACCATTACATTCAGGCACAACGGTTACACTCATCTTGGTGTGCCGAGATTTGCGCGTTTCTTACGTGAGCGGGAGCACTACTGATTTCCCACACGCACACCGCAACGTTTGAACAGGTTCTGCCAGTACTGAACATGCGCTAATGTCACACGGCGAAACGCCTGGTGATCCTTTTCTATGGGGTACACATAGCGATCAGTTGCAAAATGAAACATAGTGAAACTTGGTTCAAGCTGTCCGTATGTGCTGTCTAATTCAGCCAGATACGGTTGAATTCTTTCGACATAGTAGTTTTGGAACACGTTACTCAAGTAACGAAATCGGGTCGTATCACGATTCTGGCCACAAATTATTTTGTTATCGTGACGCTGTAACTGATTGGTGGCGGTTTGAAGAAGTAAGGTGGCGTTTTTCAATGAATAATCCAGCTGGCCGATCAATGGCAGCTTTTCCAGTGATTCTTGAACGTCGATGATGTTGTTACGCGCTTCTCCAGTTTGCCATTTGGTCACTTGCCCCATGTGATTAAGCGTAAGTAAGGCATTGCGAACCACATCGGTATTCCAGCTCATTTCGTCGCTGAGCCAAGTGTTACCACTAAGCTGCTTTCGCATGGCGTCGCTGCTGTATAGCAGGTTGAAAAAATGGTGTGGAAGATCTTGATATTTCTGTTGTTGAATGGTGGTCAGTTGCTGCTTTAAGCTGGCAGGAATGTCAGCATTATTCAAACAGCGATTAAGACCATCTAGTAACTCGACTTGATACTGATAGTTACGAAACTGATCTTGAACCTTACCAAGCAACGAGTTGCGTTGTGCGATGAGGTTAAAAAGATTGCATTTTCTCAGCTCGTAACTGTCAAGCAACCCCATGCTTATCGGCGCAATCTCAACAAACAGTTCTCGCTTGTCGGGCAAGGTGGTTGAGCTCAGGTCAGGCGCCTTAAAAGCGTCTTCATCCTGAACTCTGGCTATACGCGAGAGGTATTCGCGTAAATCAGCCTCTATCGGGGGCTGATTGTAATCACACCCTAGTAATACCAAGCTGATAATCCATATTGTCCAGCGCAAGCAGGTGCTCCTGATTGTTATCATTCTTTCATAGTTTACGTAACTCCTAGAAATAAGGTCAGCTAGGCTGACCTTATTTCATTATCGTGACGCGAACGTCAGTTGGGTATCGTCAGGTTGCTTATGCATCCATAACAACCGCACGCTGAGCATTAGAGCGGCAGCCGACAAACCGATGATAAAACCAATCCAGAAGCCTTTTGCGCCCATCGGCTGAGTGATCCAATCGGTCAATGCCAAAATATAACCTGACGGCAACCCCAGTACCCAGTAAGCGATAAATGTACGGTTAAAGATCGCCGCCATGTCTTTATAGCCGCGTAATGCTCCGGCCGCAACAACCTGAATGGCGTCTGTACACTGGTATACAGCAGCAAACCACAGCAACTGCACCGCCATCGCAACCACCGCCGTGTTGTCGGTGTAAAGCAGGGCAACGTTTTCGCGGAACAAGATCGTCAAAGTGGCGGTGATCAGTGCTGTCGACAAGGCCACCATCAAGCTGACACGTGAAGCAATTGCAGCACCTTCAACGTCTTCTTCTCCCAGTTTATGGCCAACACGGATGCTGACCGCAGCTCCGATACTCATTGGCAACATAAAGATCAAGGAAGAGAAGTTAATCGCCACCTGGTGCGCGGCCACCACCAATGGACCCAGAGGGGCGACCAGTAAGGCAACCACAGCAAACAGTGTGACTTCAAAGAATAGGGCGGCGGCAACCGGAAAGCCCAATTTAAACAGACGCAACAACGGTTTCAGTTGAGGTCGGTGAAACTCTTTAAACAGTTCAATGTGGGCAACGCGTTTGGACGTCAGTACGTAAAACAACAGCATGAAGAACATCAGCCAGTAGACAATTGCTGTGGCTACACCACAACCAACGCCACCTAATGCTGGCGCGCCAAATTCGCCGTAGACAAATATCCAGTTGAGTGGAATGTTAAACAGTAACCCAATAAAACCGATGACCATCGCAGGTTTAGTCAGTGACATACCGTCGGTAAAGCTACGTAGCGTCTGAAACAATAAAAACGGTGGCACGGCGTACATCACTGCATACATGTAGCCATTGGTTTTTGCTGCCATGAGATCTTCCACATCCATCAAGTGGAGGATGTACTGGGTCTGGAAAAGCGCCGCAATAATAGGGATTGAAATCAGCAGGGCAAGTGCGATACCTTGCTGAATCTCATAGGGGATTTTTACCTGGCGACCAGAGCCGTTGAGCTGAGCGACGACAGGGACCAAGGCCATAAGCAGGCCGACACCAAACAAGATCGATGGTAACCAGATACTGGCCGCGATCGAAACTGCGGCCATATCTGTCGCACTAACACCACCGGCCATTATGGTATCGACAAAGCCCATACCGGTTTGCGCGACAGACGCGATAAGCACAGGGGTAGCCAACTTAATCAGGTTTATTGATTCTTTTTTATAACGATGCACAAAGAACTCCAATGCAAAGGACGCGTATCAGAAATGGGGTTCTTAAGTAAGGCGTGAAGCATCAAAAGGTAGACGAAAATTGACACGCCGTTTACTACAAAGAACTGTGACTGGATTTGTCATCTGATGATAATGAAATGTTACGTTGAACACCACGAAAAAAACAACGGGAAACAGGTTATGTTTACTGGAATCGTTCAGGGGATGGCGGAAGTTGTCGCCATCGAAAAGAAAGAGTTGTTCCAAACTCACATTGTACGTCTGGAATCGGCGTTGAATAGTGAGTTAACCATCGGTGCGTCGGTTGCACACAACGGTTGTTGTTTGACCGTCACTAAAATCGAAGGTGATTTGGTCTCGTTTGATCTAATGCAGGAAACATTGAAACTGACCAACTTGGGCAGCTTACGTGAAGGTGATGTTGTTAATATCGAACGTGCGGCACGTTTTGGTGATGAAATAGGCGGACATCACATGTCAGGCCATATTGCACTGACCGCCACCATCACCGAGGTGATTGACTCCGAGAACAATCGTACGGTGTGGTTTGAAATTGCGCCAGAGTTCATCAAGTATGTTCTGCCGAAAGGCTTTATCGGCTTAGATGGTTGCTCACTCACCATCGGGGACGTTGTCGAAAATCGCTTTAACGTTCACTTGATCCCGGAAACCATGGAACGAACACTGTTTGGCCAACGTCAGGCTGGGGACTGCATCAACGTTGAAGTCGATCCACAGACTCAGGCGATAGTCGATACGGTGGAACGAGTGCTAGCAAGTCGGCTCGACTGATCGTCGTATGTGAAAAAAGCGCCTAAAGGCGCTTTTTTTAATTCTCTTATGAGATATCAGAAAATTTGTTCGTCATCGGCATCGACATATAAATCGACACTGTCTGTTACTTCATTAACCGTCATACTCAGATGTATAGCAT
>NZ_WXWP01000208.1:0-4839 GCF_009904765.1 Vibrio sp. V39_P1S14PM300 | reverse complement strand
CAACAAAAATAAAATTAGGTAAGGCTAATGTATTTATATTAATAAAAGCTAATAACATCAGTTTGGTAGGGTTTATATGTACTTCTCGGATTTTGCTCGTCGACCGATAGATCATGAGCATCCCAGTGGCATTAATCCAAACGGCCTAGAAGAATTTGACGAAATTAAACGTCAAATCAACAACATCAACAAAGTTACTGGCCGTGTTTCATGGAAAAAAGTGGAAGAACTATCAAAACAGGTTCTGACACAACATGGAAAGGATTTTCGCTGCGCGTGTTACTTCGGTGTCGCTGCCACCAATAATCATGGCCTGAAAGGCCTGGTAGAAGGTCTTAACGCCATCTACGATTTATGCGTGGTGTATTGGCACTCCGGCTACCCGACGGAAGACAAGGCCAATGCCCGCATGTCTTCCATCGAGTGGTTTGTCGAATACGCGGAACGTCGCCAAAAACACATCAATCCTTCTGAGCAGGATCTGCCTCTTATTGAGGCAGGGCATCGATTGACCCTCAAGATAGAAGAAGAGCTGCGTCTGCACTACGGTATCAAAGCCCCCTCTTTAGGCGCGATTCGACGCATTTTTACGCAGTGGATTGAACAGCTCAAAACCGAAATGGCTAAGCGAGAAGAAGCCGTCAAACAACAAACCGCTTCTGTTGCTCAGCCAGTCCCTGCACCTCGCTCGCAGCCTATGATGAAGATGGATGTTTCACCCTCTCCATCACCGACATCTGCGACTCCAGTGAACGTCTCACCCTCTGTGGCTTCAGAGCCAGAAAAAAAGCGCTCAGGAATGGGTTTCTTCATGGCAGCGTTAGCCGTGGTGGTTCTTGTTGCTCTGTTTAGCCATTTTGTTTATCAGGACAGAAGAGTTGAGGCAATGAAGACGCAAATAGAGATTGCGTCGATCAATCAGTTGGTACCTCTGGCCAATGCCATCAAGCTTGAAGACAATTCCACGAAACAAGCCATCAAAGATACGCTATTGCAACGCGTATCCGCGTTGGTAAACAGCTGGGATCTCGACCCTATCCGCGTCAGTCAAATTGATGACATCGGTAGCGTCACACAAACCGTCACTGAACTGTACCCCGATTCATCATCGGCACAGTCTCTGTCAGCAACATTCGAACAGAGCCGCGCGGACCTGGAAGCGGAGTATCAGAAACTCAGCGCCGAGTTCAAACAAGCACGCACCGTATTTGCAAACGCCAAGGCGAAAAACAACGACAAAGCCAGTATAGAAAGAGCCTACCGTTACAGTAATACCCTCTTCCCTTTACTGGGCCGCATTGAATATGCCGCTCAAAATCAAATGCCGGAAGAAGTCGCAAAGTCTCAGCGTTTACTGAATATCTATCAACACAAACTCAATGAGTTAAAAGTGGAGCTGCAACAAGAACAGTCCGCCACCGCTCAATAACTATATACAACAACGTCAGAACGAAACTTAGATTATGTTCAAAAAGAATTTGGTTAGGAACCCAGTGTTTTTATCAACACTGTTGGCATTGATTGGGGTAGCGATCACCCTGACGGTGTATTTTGTCTGGTTTGCAGAAAGCAGTGCCTGGTACTTATACGGACCTTTGGCTGCGATTTTGGTCATCTACGCGACTTTCAACACAATTCTGTGGGTGAAGAAGCGCCGTCAACAAAAATCACAACAACTGGAAACCGAAGAAGAAACGCTGTCGATGGTGTTGCGTCCGTTGCTTCAGCGGGCCAGTAAAAAGTCGATTTACCTGATTTTGGGTAATAAGTCTTCCGGTAAAGCCCAGTTTCTGCACACTTCTAACGCGATAAAGCCGATGGACCGCCCCAACACCATCAAGAATGATTTCTTTGAATGGTACGAGTCCGACTCTGCTATCTACATCAAACCAGACCGCCGTCTGGTTTTTCAGGAAGTATCCAGTGCGGATTCCGCGCTGTGGCATACATTGGTCAATGAAGTCATCCGACTCCGTCCACGTAAACCGTTCAGTGGCTGTCTGTTTTTCATCGACTTTGAGTTTCTGATTGTCCATGAAGACGAACAGGTCGACTACACCCTGACCGCACTGTTACAACGTTTGGAATACATTGGTCAGGAAACGGCGGCCGCCATTCCTCTTTATCTGGTGATGTCGAAACTGGATAAACTGGATGGATTTAAAGAATATGTGCACTTCAGTCCACTGAAAACAGCGATCGAGTACCTGAGCATTCCATTGAAAGATGCAAAAGGTGCGATGATCGACTACTTCAATGACAGTTTCACCAATCTGGTCAAAGTGATGGAGTCCAACGCACTGGATTCGTCCTCTCACTCCAACAATGTGGATGAGAAAAAAGCCATTCTGGCCTTTCCTAAGCAATTCGAGTTGTGTCAGGGAGAAGTACGTAATGTGGTCGAGCGTCTGAATAGTCTCAATCACGGCAGTTACTGTCTGGATATTCGAGAGGTGTTCTTCAGCTCCAACTTACAAGGTGGTAGAAAATACAACTTGCTGGCCAAAAGTTGCAGTAACTATTTCAACCTGCCAATTATCGCGTCGGAGCACTCTCACCTAAGTGAAACTCCGTATTTCACCCGCTTCCTGGTTGAATCGCAGATTCTGCCAGAAGCCGATTTCGCCGGCGAGAACAAGACCTACTTGCGTCGTATCCAACGTCACAGCTACCTGTCAATGGCTGCGAGTGTCGCGATCATTCTTGGCGGCGGCTATCTGTTGTTCCAGGTGCTGGACAGTAACCTGAATGTGATGAACCAGATGATTGGGGTAGAAGGCACAGAAGAAAGCGACGATCAAGTATCCTCGTTCAATGCTCAATTGCTGAATGCCAACCAGTCTATCGCTCCGTCTTACGCGGCGTGGCTAACTGGTAACCAGGCGTTGGACCAAGAGCTATCGACGATGAAGATCAGCCGTTTGGAAGACACGACTAAACTGGCCTACAACACTCTGCTGGATGGTATCTCAACGAACCTGATGCCTGTCATTGAAAAAGGCTACCGTCTTGAGTTAACCAAAGTACAAGACAAACCTACTCGTGCTCTGCCGCTGCTCAAAGGCTACCTGATGCTGAAAGATCCAGCCAAGCGCGACATGGCGTATCTGCGTAAGAAAACCGAGTTAGTGGTCAGCTCACTGACGGGCAGCAACGAGATGACGGCACAAACCATGGCGTATCTTGATGCCTACTTCCGAACGCAGTTTGCCCCGGTTAATATCAATATGGATCTGGTACGGGCGACACGTCGACAACTGCTGTCCAACTCGAACGTCGATCTCGTTTACGCACAGATGCTGGATCAGGCAGATGAAATCGATCTGGGTACGTTGGATATCGAACGCGCCGTTGGCTTCGATTTTACTAACGTCTTCAACGACAGTGTCGACGAAAACCGTCTGACCATCAGCAAAGTGTACACCTCCACCGGTTTCACCACGTTCTATCGCCCACGTGTGGATCTGATGTCGAAGAACGTCATCGCCGACAACTGGGTGCTGGGCTTGTCAGATAACGTCATCCCGACCCAGCAGGAACAAGACAGCTTCAAAGAGCAGGTACGTAAGAAATACACCGATGACTACATCAGTTATTGGCGAAATGCGCTCAGCGAGCTGAAAGTGAAGCGATACAACAACATTGGTGATTTAACCAATGCCATCGATTTGATTTCGGGTCCGTCATCACCGATGACTACCGTTCTGAAGCAGGTGTATACCAATACACAATTCTCTCCTACTGGTGATAAGACCGAACTGCTGAAAAACAAAGCGCCTCTGTTGAATGATGCTGTGGAAGCGGCAAAAGGTGCGGCAGAAGACGTTGTCCAGCCAGATTACCTGCTGATGTCGCGTGTAGAACAAGCGTTCCGCCTGCTGAACCAACTGCAAGTTAACGAGACGCCGAACTCCCCTACCCCTTGGGAAGAGACCATTACCGCTCTGAGCCAGGTGCGCTCTTACGTTAAAGATATTGCCGACTCACCGGATGCCCAAATGGCCGCCCTGGCCGCAACGCGCAAACGGATGAACAGCTCGGAAGCCGATCCGCTGATCCGTCTCAAACAGATCGCTCAAAAGTCACCAGAACCGGTGCGTTCTTGGCTGATGGACATCGTCAACCAAACTTGGTCTGTTATGATTACCGAAGCATCTCAGGGGATTCAAACCAAGTGGTATAGTGAGGTTTACAGTAAATTTAAAGAGATTGGCCTCAACAAGTATCCGTTCGATCTCACCGCAACCGACGAGATCTCTCTTGAAGACTTTGAGCTGCTGTTCGCTCAGGGTGGCATCATGGATACCTTTATCCAGCAGAACTTCGCTCCGTTCTACGACACCAACCTGTGGACACCGAAACGTGTCGACGGTGAGGTCATGCCATTATCGCCAGAACTGCTGGTTCAGTTGAAAAACTACAACGTGATTCGCGATACCCTGATCAATAAGAGTACCAACCGCTTCTATATTCCGTTCAGTGCTAAAGTTCTGGATCTGGACTCCAGTGCTATACGCGCCACAATTAAGGTTGCCGACACCAGCATTAACTATTATCAGGGGCCAAGCTTGGTGAAAGAGCTGCAATGGCCACCACAAAGCGGCGATTTCAGCGTCAGCATCACCATCCAGGATGTGACGGATGAGGGTAAGCAGCACGTATTGAGCAAAAATGGTCAATGGGCGGTGTATCGTCTTCTGGGCAGCTCGACATTAACAAATTCCCACAATGGTAGCTTCGTCAGTGATATTAAAGTGTCTGGCCGCGATCTCCGTATGCGCATTACTCCGCTCACGCAGAAGAATCCGTTTACGTTGCCTGAGCTGTACAACTTTACGT
>NZ_WXWP01000192.1:0-52173 GCF_009904765.1 Vibrio sp. V39_P1S14PM300 | reverse complement strand
CCATTACACTAAATTGCCGTATCACGGCAAATGTCTCCGAACTGAGGCTGGCACAACTGCACCAGATCGTGACAACCCAGAGCTACTCCGGCCATGTGACAGCCGCTACTGATGGTAACTTCCGGCTCTGTCAGCAGATGTTGATCAAAGATGATCTGCATCGATACGGGCAGCAAAAGGGGAGCAACACAACCTGGCTGATAGCCGGTTAATTCGGGGACCTGAGCCAGATCGACACAGGTCATTCGGCGCCAGCCAAGCAGAGCACGGACTTTCTTTGGATCCACAGATCTGTCGCCAGGAGCGCACGCCAGAGCGTATTGACCGCCCATGTCCCGTAGCAGAATTGACTTCACCATCTGGGCGGGACGGATGCCTCGTTGCCGGGCGGCGTCTTCGATGGTGGTGGCTGGCGTCTGATGAGGCAGCAGGCGATACGCCACCTGCTGCTCACGGAGATACCGCGTGATTTTGGTCTCTATCGGCTTATTCATTCTCTTCTAACGTATACGGCAAAGGCTGAATGGTCCAGGTGTGTTCCGGCTGATTCTGAAGGCGCAGGGGAGTATCGGCGTCGAGGTTGTTGGGCAGAACAACCAAGCCGATGGCGCTGTTGTCGGCAAACACATAATGCGCAAGCAACTGACCAGCGCCACGCCAATTGTCTCCGACCGCCCGCTCAAGTGCCGTGCCTTCAATTGCCGTTGAGACACTGCCCTTGACTATGTACATCGCACGCTTGTTCATGCCGCGGTACTTAGCTCGCGCAACGGTTTCCTGACCGGTGTAACAGCCTTTAGTAAAGCTGATGCCTCCCAGTGCCTGCAGGTTGAGCGCTTGGGGAATATGCTCATTTTGCTCGCTGGCGCCGAGTACCGGTAACGCATGTTCGATGTCAAAGCGGGTCCACAGGGATTCGTCGACTTTGTTCGCGGTCCACTGTGCTGCCAGCGTTTCGGCTGCGTGTGCGTCCAGCAACAGAATCCAGCGCTCAGCATCTATTCTCACCGCACTGCCACCGTTGATGGCCCGGACATCACCGCGCTGCTCCGACAGGCTGTCAATAAAATGTTCGGCTTGTTGGCCGAGCACTCCCAGAATGATCTCCTGACTGGCATTGATCTCAACTTTGGAGAATACCGCGTACTTGCGGATCTCTCGCAATTCGACGTCGATCGCCGATCGTGGCTGCACCATGGCAAAGCCACCATTGTGGTGGAACACACGAAATACGCTCCAGACCTTGCCTTTGGCATCGCAGTGCGCACCCAGTGTAGTTTGGTCCAAAGGCAGAGATACCACGTCGCAGGTGACCTGACCTTGCAGGTAAGACTTCTTGTCATCACCTTGCAGAGTGATGGCTCCCCATGAGGGCAGGTAAGCCAGCATCAGGGGCGGCAACGCATCGTTTGCGTTTACGGCAAGAGGAGTGAATGAGTTTTGCCAATCCATGTGAAATTCCTAGCTATGTTGGTATGGGGTTATGTTAATCCGGTTGAGTTTTTTTGTCAGCTTCTGCGGACTGTGACTGAGTTAGTGGTCGCCGTCTCTGACCCCTGTTACACTCAGCTAAAATTATGATTAGGTGAGGATAACCGATGTACACTGCAGAAGAAAAAGCACGGATCAAGTGGGCATGCCGACGTGGGATGCTGGAACTTGATGTGGTCATTATGCCTTTTTTTGAGGAGTGCTTTGATTCACTGAGCGAGACGGAGCAACAGGATTTTGTGTCGCTGCTGGAGTGTGATGACCCGGATCTGTTTACCTGGATTATGGGGCATGGACGCAGTGAGAACCTGAGTCACGCCTCCATGGTAGACAAGATTGTTGCCCATAACCTCAGCAAAGTGCGTTAACGTCCACTTACTCCCTTCTACTGATGCCCGTGTCCTGCATATGGTGGCTTGGCTACTGACGACCTGGGCATCCCTTGCTGCTTTCCTGCCACTGGTCATTCTTCCCATGCTGTTGGTACCGATATGGCAATTGTGTCATCGGGGAGCACTGTTGCCCCCCGCCGCGCAAGGTCAACTGCGTTGTGGTCCCGGACGACAGGTTCGCTTTAACGATGACACTCTGACACTGCGCGGTTGTCAGAGCGCATGTGCTCACTGGTTTGTGATTGTGTATTTTGAACAGCGCGCGGCGTTAACGGTGTGGCGCGACAGTTTGAGTGACGCGGATTATCGCCATCTGCTGGTGGTGGTTCAAAGGGAGCGCCAGGCTCCCTGAACGTGATTATTTTTGAGGCACCAAAATGGTTGGCCCGCTGTGTTCCGCCGGATTAGGGTAATCCAGAGTGTAATGCAGGCCACGACTCTCTTTGCGTTGCATCGCACAGCGGACCATGAGTTCGGCGACTTGCAGCAAGTTACGCAACTCCAGCAGGTTATTTGAGACGCGGAAATGGCTGTAATACTCGTGCGTTTCCTGTTGCAGTAACTGAATTCGGCGCAGCGCACGCTCCAGGCGTTTGTCGGTCCGCACAATGCCCATGTAATCCCACATGAACAGGCGCAGTTCATGCCAGTTGTGTTGGATAACCACTTCTTCATCTGAGTTGCTCACCTGACTTTCGTCCCACGCCGGCAAGGTTGTCGGTAGGGTGGCGCTGTCGAGTTTGGTCAGGATGTCTTTAGCGGCAGACCAGGCGTAGACCACACACTCTAGCAGCGAGTTAGAGGCCATGCGATTGGCACCGTGCAAACCGGTGTAACTGACTTCGCCAATCGCATACAGTTGTGACAGATCGGTCTGCCCCTGCTGAGAAACCATCACACCGCCGCAGGTGTAGTGCGCAGCGGGAACAATCGGGATCGGCTCTTTCGTCATGTCGATGCCGAGATCCATTAACCGGGTGTAAATGGTCGGGAAGTGCTTTTCGATAAAATCGGCGGGTTTGTGGCTGATATCAAGGTACATGCAGTCCGCGCCCAAGCGTTTCATTTCGTAGTCGATCGCCCGGGCCACCACGTCACGCGGTGCCAGTTCGGCGCGCTCGTCAAATTCCGGCATGAAACGGGAGCCGTCGGGCCGGCGCAGGAAGGCACCTTCACCGCGCAGAGCCTCGGTCAGTAGAAAGTTGCGAGCTTCCGGGTGGTACAAACAGGTCGGGTGGAATTGGTTAAACTCCATATTGGCGACCCGGCAGCCGGCACGCCAGGCCATGGCAATCCCATCGCCGGACGAGACGTCAGGGTTGGAGGTGTACTGATACACTTTCGATGCTCCGCCGGTTGCCAGTACGACAAATTTGGCGCGTACGGTCTCAACGTGCTCTTCATTGCGATTCCAGATGTAAGCACCGACGACTTTGTTTTCATCCCCGCCGATTTTATCTTCGGTGATCAGGTCAAGCGCATTGTGGCGCTCAAGAACCGTGATGTTGGGGTGATTGTGAACGTTGTCCTGCAGTGAGGTTTGCATCGCCATGCCGGTTGCATCGGCGGCATGCAGGATACGGCGGTGGCTGTGGCCGCCTTCACGGGTCAGGTGATAGCGTGGCTCATCGTCGTTATCGTTGTCCTCGCGGTCAAACGGAACACCGCCGTCGATCAGCCACTGGACGCACTCTTTGGCATTTTCGGCGATAAAGGTCACGGTTTCTTCTTCACAGATGCCGCCGCCGGCAATCAGTGTATCCTGTACATGCGATTCAATGCTGTCGGATTCATCAAATACCGCTGCAATTCCTCCTTGAGCGTAGTACGTCGCGCCTTCGCTCCTTGGTCCTTTACTTAAGACAATCACGTTGGCACGTTTGGCTACGCGCAGTGCAAGCGACAAGCCTGCTGCGCCGCTACCAATGACTAATACATCACACTGATGTTCACGGTTTGCGTTCATAAAACTGTTAAAATCCCGAACTATATTCAGAGTAGCAACACTCTATCCCCATGCGCGGAGCGCCGATGAATCCCTCTATATTATCATCAGTGGCCACGCATTACTTTGTAAATCCCATTGCTTTTCGTGTACTTCGCCCCCAGAATTTGGAGCAGTGACAACGAACACATCGCCCTGCGAACGTATCAGAATATTTTTTAGAGAATATGTGGAACTTTCTATATACGTCAGAGTCACAATAGTGCTCATGTAAGCAGTGGTGTCAATACTACATTTTGCATAATTAATGCCCATATCTGTGAGGATAGGGGAGAGAAACAAATAGGAGTACACGCTCGAATGAACGAGCAGCTGACCGATCAAGTATTGATTGAGCGAGTTCAGAGTGGAGATAAGCAGGCATTCAATCTGTTAGTACTGAGATACCAGAACAAAGTTTGCAATCTTATTTCCCGGTATGTGAGCAATCCTGGAGATGTCGCCGATGTGGCCCAAGAAACGTTCATTAAAGCGTATCGGGCGGTGCCAAGCTTTCGTGGTGAAAGCGCCTTTTATACCTGGCTATATCGAATTGCTGTCAACACTGCCAAAAACCACATCGTTGCCCAGAGCCGCAGACCGCCAGCCAACGATGTGGATGCTGAAGAAGCTGAATATTACGAGTCGGCGAGTGCGTTAAAAGAAATTTCGAACCCTGAGAACTTAACGTTGTCCAAAGAATTGAAACGCGTGGTTTTCAGTGCGATTGAAGCACTACCCGACGATTTAAAAACTGCAATGACTTTACGCGAGTTAGATGGTTTAAGTTACGAAGAGATCGCGGCTGTGATGGATTGCCCGGTAGGGACAGTGCGTTCTCGAATCTTCCGAGCTCGTGAAGCGGTTGAGAAAAAAATCAAACCGCTGTTGCAACGCTAATTACCAGTAATGACTATGGTGAAAAC
The DNA here is from genome assembly GCF_009904765.1 of Vibrio sp. V39_P1S14PM300. Lineage (NCBI taxonomy): Bacteria > Pseudomonadati > Pseudomonadota > Gammaproteobacteria > Vibrionales > Vibrionaceae > Vibrio > Vibrio sp. V39_P1S14PM300. The sequence goes on along the minus strand of NZ_WXWP01000192.1, from coordinate 47,380 downwards.
AATGGCTGACAAAGAAAGACTTTCAGCACTCATGGATGGGGAAATGATCGACAAAGCTCTGATTGCAGAGCTGGGTGACGATCAGGAAAGCCTGCAAACTTGGAAAAATTACCATTTGATTGGTGATGTGATGCGAGGTGAGGCTCCGGAAGCACCGGAGTGGAACATTGCAGAAAGTGTTGCATTGGCGCTGGAAAATGAGCCTGCACACCATCTCAATCATGCCACCAATGTAACGCATCTTGACGCGGTGCGGGTGGAAGAGCAACCGGCACCGCAACAAGCGCGCCGCCAGTTGCCGGGTTGGTTGAGCCAGTTTGGTCAGGTGGCGGTGGCCGCGTGTGTGTCTTTGGCTGTGATTCTGGGTGTTCAACAGTATGGTGGCACTGATCCTTCTCAGCCACAGAATAATCAAGTGCCTGTTCTGCAAACGGTGCCGTTTGCCGGCAGTGCAGAGCCTGTCAGTCTGACCCGTGATTCGATAGAGAAGCAGCACACTGGTGACATTAATGTCCAGGAGCAGCGTCGTCGTATCAATGCCATGCTGCAAGATTACGAGCTTCAGCTTAGACTAAACAGTGAGAACGCTGACCAACACAGCGATCGAGTTGAACCGGTAGTTGAATGAAAAAATTTCTGATCAGTGCGCTGACGCTGTTCAGTTTGAGCTCAGGTATGGCCTTTGCAGAGGATAACGACTCTGCGGAGGCTTTATTGCATCAAATGAACGAAGCCAGTCAGCATCTAAATTACGAGCTGTCTTATATCCTGATTAAGAAAAACAGTATCGAGCCTTTGCTGTACCGCCATGCGCTGGAGGAAACCCAGCAGCTTGCCCATCTGGTGTATCTGAGTGGTCCGGTGCGCGAAGTGATTCGCCGCGGTGATGAGATCAGTTACATCGAGCCTGGGGTTGAACCGTTTACCATTGAATCCGGTAATATGGTGGCGCCGACCATTCCTTTACTCAACAGTGATATTGATGACATCAGTAAGTTTTACGATTTCGTCAAAGTTGGGCGTGCCCGCGAAGCTGGCGCGGCTTGCCAGGTGTTGCGTGTTGTACCCAAAGATGGCTTACGTTACTCCTATGTTCTGTGGGTTGATGAGCAGAGCAAATTGCCGCTTCGCGCTGATCTGATTGATCGTGATGGTGAAGTGCTGGAGCAATACCGCACCATCGCTTACAGCGTCAACGATAAAATTGCGCAACTGTTGAGTGGCCTCAATCAGGTCAAACTGCCACAAGTATTATCGTTACCTAAAGGCCCGGTGAAACAGACGTACTGGAAAGTGGGCTGGATTCCTGAAGGGTTTGAACCCAAGGAACTGAACCGTTACCGCATGGCGATCACCGATCGTATGGTCGAGAGCCAGATGTACTCTGATGGCCTGTTCAGTTTCTCGGTGTACGTCTCCGACAGCGACAACCATTCGTTGCGGGGCCAACTGGTGCGTCAGGGGCGACGCACACTTCATAGCCTGGTGAGTGGTAAGAATGAAGTGTCTGTGGTCGGTGACATTCCACCGTCGACCGCTCAACGCATTGCTCAGTCGGTGACGTTCAGCGCTCAATCAGGAGCAACCACACCATGATGACGGCGCTGGCGACGGTCTCTTCTGTAACCTCGAAGGCGAAAGGCTTCGAGGTTGAACTCAGTTGCGATCAGCAAACCAGTTGCAGCAGTTGCGCATCACAAAAGAGCTGTGGGACCGGTATTGTTTCCAAAGCCGTGGGTAAGAAATCCCTGCATTGGCGTTTGTTGACCTCCCGCTCAGTCAAAGCCGGACAGGTGGTTGAAATCGGTTTCCCGGAAAAGAGTTTACTGCAGTCGGCGGCGATCGTGTATTTGGTGCCGCTGCTGGCGATGATCGCCGGGGCACTGCTCGCACAATGGTTGCTGGTACCGGCATTCGGCCTCGGCGAAGGGGCGGTGATCCTCTGCTCCACGTTGTCGACAGCGGGCGGGATATGGGCAGCGAAAAAGCTGTCGAAAAATCTGGAACGTCAATCCCATGATGAGGTGGTGTTACTGCGGGTTCTGGGAGAGCCAATTAGCTAGTGCGAAGCCGCCCGAAATTGGGTAGAATCTGCCAACTTGATTGAAATGCCGTCAAACGACGGCTTTCTTATGTCCCTATTTGCAAAGAGTTAGTCACACCATATCTATGAAGCACATTCGTAATTTTTCGATTATCGCCCATATCGACCACGGTAAGTCGACCCTTTCTGACCGCCTGATTCAGGTTTGTGGTGGTCTGTCTGATCGTGAAATGGCTGCGCAGGTTCTTGACTCCATGGATCTTGAACGTGAGCGTGGTATCACCATTAAATCTCAGAGTGTGACACTAAACTACACCGCGAAAGATGGCGAAACATACCAGCTGAACTTCATCGATACGCCGGGACACGTTGACTTCGCGTACGAAGTTTCCCGTTCGCTAGCGGCCTGTGAAGGGGCTCTGCTGGTAGTGGATGCCGGTCAGGGCGTAGAAGCACAGACTTTGGCGAACTGTTACACCGCGATCGAAATGGATCTGGAAGTCGTGCCGATCCTGAATAAGATTGACCTGCCTGCGGCTGATCCTGAGCGCGTGGCGGAAGAGATTGAAGAGATCGTGGGTATCGATGCGATGGAAGCCACTCGTTGTTCGGCGAAAACCGGTCTGGGTGTGGATGATGTGCTGGAAAACATTGTGTCTGCGATTCCGGCGCCGGAAGGCGATCCGGATGGTCCGTTGCAAGCACTGATCATCGACTCGTGGTTCGACAACTACCTTGGCGTGGTGTCGTTGGTGCGGATCAAAAATGGCTCGCTGAAGAAAAACGACAAAATTAAAGTGATGAGCACTGGTCAGGCTTGGGGCGTGGACCGTTTGGGTATCTTTACGCCAAAACAGGTGGATACCGATGTACTGCGCACCGGTGAAGTTGGCTGGGTAGTGTGTGGTATCAAAGATATCCTCGGCGCACCCGTGGGCGATACGCTGACGCTGGCGAAAAACGGCTGTGACAAACCGCTGCCAGGCTTTAAGAAAGTGAAACCTCAGGTTTACGCTGGCCTGTTCCCGGTTTCTTCCGATGACTACGAAAACTTCCGTGATGCACTGGGCAAACTGAGCCTGAATGACGCGTCGCTGTTCTATGAGCCAGAGAACTCTGCGGCACTGGGCTTTGGTTTCCGCTGTGGTTTCCTTGGCATGCTGCACATGGAAATCATCCAGGAGCGTCTGGAGCGTGAATACGATCTCGACTTGATCACCACCGCACCGACGGTAGTGTATGAAGTGGAGCAGACAGACGGCACAGTGATGTACGTTGATAGCCCGGCGAAATTGCCAGCGGTCAATGACATCGAAGAGATCCGCGAACCCATCGCGCGCTGTAACATTCTGGTACCGTCGGACTATCTGGGCAACGTGATCACCCTATGTGTTGAGAAACGTGGTGTGCAGGTGGATATGGTTTACCACGGCAACCAGGTGGCGGTAACCTACGATATCCCGATGGCTGAAGTCGTGTTGGATTTCTTTGACCGTCTAAAATCCACCTCTCGTGGTTACGCGTCTCTGGACTACAACTTCCAGCGTTTTGAAGCGTCGAACATGGTGCGTGTTGACGTGCTGCTCAATGGCGACAAAGTGGACGCGCTGGCATTGATTACGCATAAAGATCAGTCTCAGACTCGCGGCCGTCAACTGGTCGAGAAGATGAAAGAGTTCATTCCGCGTCAGATGTTTGATATCGCGATTCAGGCGGCGATCGGTAACCACATCATCGCGCGTTCGACGGTCAAACAGTTGCGTAAAAACGTTATCGCTAAGTGTTACGGTGGTGACGTCAGCCGTAAGAAAAAACTGCTGAAGAAGCAGAAAGAAGGTAAGAAACGCATGAAGCAGATCGGTAACGTCGAGCTGCCTCAGGAAGCCTTCCTGGCGATTCTTCATGTCGGTAAAGATTAACGCTCGGTGCGTTGACACTGAAATATAAGAAGAAGATAAGTGAAAGGGTTTCGGCTCTTTCACTTTCGTGTTTTTAAGATAAGGGAAGTCAATGGCGAAAATATTCTCACTGATACTGGTCTTTGCCACGTTGATCACCGGGATTGTCTGGGTGATGGAAAAACTGGTTTGGGCCAAGCAACGCAAACAGAAACTGGCGGCGGTCGAAGCACAGACTAACGGCCTTGACGACAGTGTTAGCCAAAAACTGATCGCTCAGCCTTGGTGGGTGGAAAACAGCGTGTCGATTTTCCCGGTTATCGCTTTTGTGCTGGTTTTGCGCTCTTTCTTGTATGAACCGTTTCAGATTCCGTCAGGCTCAATGATGCCGACTTTGCTGGTGGGCGATTTCATTCTGGTGGAAAAGTACGCTTATGGCCTGAAAGATCCGGTGTGGCGTACTCAGTTGGTCGAAACCGGTAAGCCTGAGCGTGGTGACATCATCGTATTTAAGTACCCGGTACAACCAAGCATTGACTACATTAAGCGTGTGGTGGGTTTGCCTGGCGATACGGTGCGTTATAGTGCCGACAAACAGGTGTGCATTCAGGCGAAAGGCACCTCGGAATGTCAGCCGGTGGCTATCTCGGATGTGCATGAAAGTCAGTTTATCCAAAACGGTCTACCTCTGATCGAAGCCAAAGAAAAACTGGGCCCGGTAGAACACCAGATCCTGATTAACCGACTGCGCCGCGATCGCGTTGACGAATACCAGCCACGCCCTGGCGTGAGTGAATGGGTGGTTCCACAAGGTGAATACTTTGTAATGGGCGACAACCGCGATAACAGTGCCGACAGCCGTTACTGGGGCTTCGTGCCGGAAGCCAACCTGGTGGGTAAGGCGATCGGTATCTGGATCAGTTTTGAGTTTGAACGTGGCGCGGACAGCATTCTGCCTTCATGGATTCCAACTGGTGTGCGTTTTAACCGCATTGGTGGCATTAACTAGTCCTGCGGGACATTAACAAATCGAGAGAGTATGACTTCTCCAATCCGTAAATTAGAAACTAAGCTCGGCTATCAGTTCAATGATGCCGAGCTTATCAACCTGGCGCTGACTCACCGCAGCGCCAACGGTAAACACAATGAACGTCTTGAGTTTCTGGGCGATTCAATTTTAAGTTTTGTTATCGCTGATGATTTGTACCATCGTTTTCCTAAAGTGAATGAAGGGGACATGAGTCGCATGCGTGCCACCTTGGTTCGCGGCAACACACTGGCGGAGCTGGGTCGAGAATTCGAGCTGGGAGATTACTTAAAATTAGGTCCAGGTGAGTTAAAAAGTGGCGGCTTCCGTCGTGATTCGATTCTGGCCGATGCGGTTGAAGCGATCATCGGGGCGATTTATCTCGACAGTGACATCGAACAGGTGCGTCGTATTATCCTCCGTTGGTATCAACAACGTCTGGATGCGATCCAACCAGGTGTGTCACAGAAAGATCCCAAAACTCGCCTGCAGGAATTTCTGCAAGGCAGAAGAAAGCCGCTTCCTGTCTACACAGTGACTAATATTAAAGGTGAAGCACACAATCAGGAGTTTACTGTGTCGTGTGAAGTCGCAGGCATCGGACAGCCTGTAATTGGAAAAGGTACGAGTCGTCGCAAGGCTGAGCAAGCGGCTGCCGAAACTGCTTTAGAGCAACTGACTAATGGCTGATAACGAATTTAATATTGATGCGTTCTTCGCATCACACGGTGAAACCAGTTCACCAGAAAACCAGCACTGTGGCTTCATTGCCATTGTGGGGCGCCCGAATGTGGGGAAATCGACGTTGCTGAACCGTATTCTGGGACAGAAGATTTCCATTACATCACGTAAGCCGCAAACCACGCGTCACCGCATCATGGGTGTGGATACCGACGGCGATTACCAAGCGATATACGTTGATACTCCAGGGCTGCATATTGAAGAAAAGCGGGCGATCAACCGTCTGATGAACCGGGCGGCGAACTCGTCGTTGAGCGATGTGAATCTGGTTCTGTTTCTGGTCGACGGTACCCACTGGACCAAAGACGACGAGATGGTGCTGAATAAGCTGCAAAATGCCAACTTTCCGGTGGTTTTGTGTGTCAACAAAGTCGATAACGTGAAAGATCGCAACGACGTCATGTTGCACATGCTGGAGATGTCGAAGAAGATGAACTTCGTCGATGTGGTGCCTATTTCGGCCAAACAAGGCAAAAACATGGATGTGATCCGCAAACACGTGCGCGAACATCTGCCTCAAGCCACGCACCACTTCCCGGAAGAGTACGTGACGGATCGCTCTCAGCGTTTCATGGCGTCAGAAATTGTGCGTGAAAAACTGATGCGCTTTACCGGTGATGAGTTGCCGTATTCTGTCACGGTGGAGATCGAACGGTTTGACTATAACCCGGAAACGGACGGCTTCCACATCAATGCGCTGATTTTGGTAGAGCGCAGTGGGCAGAAGAAAATGGTCATCGGTAAAGGTGGTGAGAAAATCAAAACCATCGGCCGTGAAGCCCGCCTGGACATGGAAGATCTGTTCGGACGTAAAGTGTTCCTGGAAACCTGGGTTAAAGTGAAATCCGGCTGGGCTGACGACGAGCGTGCGCTGCGTTCTCTGGGTTACATTGACGATTTGTAACCTGGGTGCGACGGTGATTCGCTCCGCAACATGAATGACATAAGGAGCCGGATGGCTCCTTATTTTTTATCGGATGGTGGCCGCTTGCGGTTTTGCTTGGTTGAGAGATATGTCTGACGGTTTACAGCGCTGCTTTGTTTTGCACCGCCGCCCTTACAGTGAATCCAGCCTGATTCTGGATGTGTTCAGTGAAGAGTTTGGCCGCGTGACGTTGATGTCGAAAGGCGCGCGCAGCAAACGTTCGAACCTCAAAGGGGCGTTGCAGCCCTTCACGCCATTACTGCTGAAGTGGTCGGGAAACGGCTCGATGAAGACCTTGCGTCAGGCAGAGCCGATCAGTCTGGGTCTGCCACTGAGCGGTATTCATCTTTATTCCGCAATGTACGTCAACGAACTGCTGGGGCGGGTGCTGATGGCGGAAGTTCCCATGCCCGGACTTTTTCACGATTATTTGGCAGCACTGACTGAGCTGGCTCAGACCGACAATCCGGAGCCAGCCCTGCGCCGTTTTGAGTTGGCGTTGCTGGCGGCCATGGGATACGGCGTCGATTTTCTCCACTGCGCAGGCAGCGGGGAGCCGATTGAACCCGACATGACCTACCGTTATCGCGAGCAGAAAGGGTTTATTGCTTCCGTCAGAAACGACAACCTCACCTTTGTCGGGAATGAATTGATCGCCATCAGTGAACGCCGTTTTGTGACCAAAGAGCAGCTTAGGGCGGCAAAACGCTTTACACGTATAGCACTAAAGCCGTATCTTGGCGGCAAACCTTTAAAAAGTCGGGAATTGTTCATGGCGAAAACGGGCATTCCCAGAGCACGGAGTATTGGAAAATGAGCTCAATCTATCTAGGCGTTAACATCGATCATATTGCCACTTTGCGTAATGCGCGTGGGACACAGTATCCAGACCCTGTCCACGCTGCGGAAATCGCGGAGCGCGCCGGCGCCGATGGGATCACTATCCATCTTCGTGAAGACCGTCGCCACATTCTGGATCGTGACGTGCGCATTTTGCGTGAAACCATTCAGACCCGCATGAATCTGGAAATGGCTGTGACGGATGAAATGGTGGCCATCGCCCTGGAAACCAAACCCGAATTTGTGTGTCTGGTACCGGAAAAACGTGAAGAGCTGACCACTGAAGGCGGGTTGGATGTGGCGGGTCAGAAAGACAAAATCAAAGCCGCGACAAAACAACTGAGCGACGCAGGAATTAAGGTATCACTGTTCATTGATGCCGATCGTCAGCAGATCGATGCGGCCAAAGCGTGCGGGGCGCCTTTCATTGAGCTGCATACCGGCCACTATGCTGATGCGAAAAATGATGACGATCGTCAGGCAGAGCTGAAAAAAATCGCCGCGGCAGCCAGTTATGCGAACGACCTGGGGATCACTGTCAACGCCGGTCACGGTCTGACCTACCACAACGTGGCACCGATCGCTGCGATGCCGGAGATCTACGAACTCAATATCGGCCATTCCATTGTCGGCCGTGCGGTGTTCGATGGCCTGCATAAAGCGGTCGCGGACATGAAAGCCGTCATGGAAGCGGCGCGTCGGTAATGGCTTTGGTTGGCCTTGGCACGGACATCGCTGAGATTGAACGGATTGAAAACGCCCTGTCCCGCTCGGGCGAGGCGTTTGCTCGTCGGGTTCTGGCCGATGTGGAGATGGAAAAGTTCGCTCAGTTGAAGCAGAAAGGGCGCTATCTGGCGAAACGTTTTGCGGCGAAAGAAGCGGCCTCGAAAGCGCTGGGTACGGGCATTGCGCAAGGGGTGACTTTTCACGACTTTGTCATTAGCAATGATGAGCTGGGCAAGCCGGTGCTGACGCTGCACAACAAAGCCGCACAGCTGGCTCAGCAGATGGCGATCACCGCCATTCACCTGTCGATTTCCGACGAACGCCACTATGCCGTGGCGACGGTCATTTACGAATCCAAATAAGGTTGCGCAGACGCGGTAACCTTTTCCATTTCATCTTGCAATTCAAACAGCTCCGGCTCCAGCTCTTCAATGCTGCGGCCGGCACGCAGTGCCTGTTCGATCGTGGCACACACTTTTTTCAGGCGCGGTACTCCGCAGTAAGAGCAGCTGCCGTGCAGCTTATGCACGTGATGCAGCAGAGTGTCACGATCGAAGATATCGTCATCCAGAGCGGCTTCGACAATGGCATTCACTTCCGGGATATAGCCGATCAACATCCCCAGCATATCGCGCGCCAAATCGACTTTATTGGCCGATTGTTTTAACGCCGCCTGCCAGTCAATGATCATAGTGTCGTGCGCAGCCTCACTTTCCGGAGACGGAGTGACGGGCGCAAGTGGTGACTGGACTGGGAGGTTCTCACCATTGCTTCGGTGCTCAGGGCTCCAGTTCTGCAACACCTGCTGCAGCACGTGTTCCTCGATCGGTTTGGTCAGGTAGTCATCCATGCCGGCATTGAGCAGCCTATCCCGCTCGCCACTCATGGCGTGTGCGGTCACGGCGATCACCGGGGTAGATGCATTCAGCGCCAGTTGCTTGATTTTTCTGCAGGCGGTCACACCGTCCATGTGCGGCATCTGAATATCCATCAGGATGATATCGAATTTATGCTGCTCGGCTTGTTTGACGGCATCCAGCCCGTTGGTGCAGGCGATCACCTTGCTGACTCGCTCTTGCAGCAGTGCCGTGATCAGTTTGAGGTTGGCCGGGTTGTCATCCACTGCCATGACCTGCAGTGGCAATTTCTCGCTCTGTACCAGTTCCAGGCGTGGCTGTGTGCTTGCCGGGCCACTGGCCGCCAGCAGTTGCAGTAACTTCTTGCGCGATAATGGCTTGGTGATGCACTGCACCTGATAACGTTGCAGCAGATGATCGGATAGAGCCAGCTCAGTACTCGGAATACCGACCACCACCTGCGGTGCGAGCGACATTGCCTTTTCGACCCATTTTTCGATTGTTGACCGTTCATGCTGCATGTTCGGTGCCAAGTTCAGCAGGACATAGTCAAACTGGCTGGTATCCTCCGGCAGGGAAGAACGGTAGGTGACGTTGAGCCCCTCCTGCACCAGTACCTGCTGGATCACGGAAGCGGCCTGCATGTTCGGCTCCACCAGCAGGATATGACGCTGCTGCAGCACCTGTACATCGATCAACTCGCTGACCGGCATTTCGGTGGCGTGTAACCGGAGCGTGAACCAGAATGTTGAACCCTGGTGGAGGCGACTGGTGAGACTGATTTCGCCCCCCATCTGGCTAACCAGTTTCTGGGTAATCACCAGGCCAAGTCCGGTCCCGCCATAGCGGCGTGAAATGCTGGCATCGGCCTGACTGAAGGCCTGGAACAACTGAGCCTGCTGGCGCTCGGAAATGCCGATGCCGGTATCGCGCACCATAAACTGCAGCTCAACCACATCGTCTTTCTGCGAGCGCAGTTCCACGCTGATATCGATATTGCCCCGTTCGGTGAATTTGATCGAGTTACCCACCAGATTCGTCAGAACTTGCTGGATCCGCAGTGGATCGCCGACCAACCCAGTCGGGATTTTCGGATCCACTTTCAGGGTCAGTTCAAGGCCTTTCTCATGCGCGCTGGTGGCCTGTAAGCTGACCACTTCCTCTAGTGACTCCTGGAAGTCGAACGGAATGTTTTCCAGTGCCAGTTTACCGGCTTCCAGTTTGGAGAAATCGAGGATGTCATTGATGATGTTCAGCAGGTTATTGGCCGACTTTTCAATGGTCTGCAGGTAATCGGTTTGACTGTTGGTGAGCTGGGTTTTGAGCATCTGGCGGGTAAAGCCGATCACACCGTTTAGTGGGGTACGCAGTTCGTGCGACATATTAGCGAGGAACTCCGATTTCACCCGAGCGGCTTCCTGGGCACGCTTCTTCGCGATGTCCAGCTCGACGTTCTGGATTTCAAGCTGTTCCAGAGTCTCACGCAGGTCCGAGGTGGCCTGATCGATGCTGTGCTGCATGTCCATGTGGTATTCGGACAACGACACCGCCATGGCGTTGATGCCGTTTTTGAGTGAATCCAGCTCGCCGTAAAACTTCTCTTCAATTCGCACGTCCAGGTGACCCCGGCGGATGCGATCGACCATGTTTTTCATATTGGTGATGGGGCGGGTGACATCATACATCAGCCGATAGGCAAAGACTGCCGACAGCCCGAGGCCGGTCAGCAGCACAATGAACGCCGAAAATATCTCCTGATACTGTTGCAGACGCAATGACGAGAGATCCAGTTCCACGGCAATGTAGCCGATGGCACGATTTGGCCCGCTGTCGCCATTGGCGCTGTCGATAAAACGGTTCTCGGCCAGAATCGGCGCGCGCAGCACCAGGGTATTTTCAAACTGTTCTGACGAGCCGACTAATGGGATCGGTTTGTCTTTGGGAAACGTTAAGGATTCGAAGTTCGGGTGGAAGTTAGAGGTCACGAACAGTTCATGGTTGGCGTCAAACACTGCAATGCTGCGCACGTTTTTGGAATTCTTACGGTGTGCGTAGCTGATCAGACGGCGCACCGATTCCCGGCTCTGGTTTTTCAGTCCGTCTTCACTGGCGATGGCGAGCGGCTCAATAATGCTCAGGCCGGAATTGATCACCTGTTTTTCCAAATCGTGGTAACGGTTGTAAGAAAAAAAGGCACTCAGCAACAGGCCGATGATCAAAGTGGGCGCCAGGGTCAGGGTAATCACGCGGGCGCGTAAGCCATATCGGGTCATTATTGTCTAAACATCGTGGTGTGGATATGGGAAAATAACTTCGTGCTTCCCGTAATGCCTTTAAAACGGGCCGGGAAGACAGAGCCGTCGAAACAATAAGCATAATCAACTCGGTCGGCCGGTACAATCTCCCCGCTGCAGAATAGTGATGCCGGGGCGAATTATTTGTTTCAGATTTTTATAATGGGCACAGAGCATGGCGCGTTTTTTCCAGGCAAAGAAGAACACTCAGATAGACAAGAAACACCAGGCGGTGACGATAGAAAAACTGGATCACCACGGCGCCGGTATTGCTTACCATCAGCGTAAACCTGTTTTTATCGACGGCGCTCTGCCAGGGGAGCAGGTGCTGATGCAACTGACGGAAAGCAAAAGTAAGTTTGCGCGTGGGCAACTGATCAAAGTGTTACAACCGAGTGATGAGCGCGTCGCGGCTTTCTGCCCGCATTATCAGGAATGTGGTGGCTGCAACATGCAACACCTGACTCTCGATGCGCAGCGAGCCTACAAGCAGCAGGCACTCAACCAACTGATGAACAAGTTTGCCGGTCAGAGCCTGACATTGGAAGCCCCGGTGACGGCCGACGATAAAGGGTACCGCCGCCGCGCCCGTATCAGCCTCAGGCTCGACAAAGGTGCGCGCCAGTTGCAATTTGGCTTTCGCAAAAAAAGCAGCAAACAGATCGTCAATGTCACCGATTGCCCGGTGCTGGTTCCGGAACTGAACCGTTTACTGCCGCAACTCAAATCGTTGCTGGCGGGGTTTGAGCACCCGGAGGCCTTGGGCCATGTTGAACTGGTCAAAGGAGACAACCACCGCGTGCTGGCGTTACGTCACCTTCAACCGCTGCCAACGGCTGACCAACAGGCGCTGAGTGACTTTGCCAGACAGCACGATCTGACGCTGTATCTGATGCCGGAAAGTGACCAATTGGTTCGCCTCAGCGGTGAAGAGGCGGTGTATCTTGAAGCCGGCGTGACGATACCGTTCACCCCCAATAACTTCATTCAGGTGAACCAGCAGGTCAATCGCCAAATGGTGCAGCAGGCATTGAACTGGCTGGCACTGGAGAAAGACGACCGGGTGCTGGACTTATTTTGTGGTCTGGGGAATTTCAGCCTGCCAATGGCGAAACTCACCGGACAAGTGGTCGGAGTAGAAGGCGTCGATGAGATGGTTGCTAAGGCAAAAGCGAACGCTAAACTGAACCAGCTACCGAATCTGTCTTTCTACCAGGCGAATTTGGAACAAGATATGTCGTCTCAGTCGTGGGCGGGAGAAAAGTTCGATAAAGTACTGCTGGATCCGGCTCGGGCCGGCGCCGCGGGGATCGTTGAACAATTATCGTCGCTGGGCGCAAAGCGGATAGTTTATGTTTCATGTAATCCTGCTACGCTTGCCAGAGACAGTCACAGCTTGCTGGCACAAGGATATAAGCTGAAGAAGCTGGGTATGCTGGACATGTTTCCGCATACCAGCCATCTGGAATCGATGGCGCTTTTTGTGAAGGATTGAACGAACTTACCTGATGGATTCTGGTCGAACACCGGGGTAGGTCGCTGATAAAAAATATAACAGGACGAAAAGATGGTTGCGGTACGAAGCGCACATTTGAATCAAGACGAACAGTTTGAGCTGGAGAAGTGGATCTCTAGTCTGAAGCAGGATAAAGAGACGGCCAACCGGCTGAGTAACGTTTATCGCCAGTGCGAAGAACTGCTGAACGGCACAGAGCAGGGGCCGTTGCTGTTGTGGCGTGGCCGGGAGATGATCGAAATTTTGATCACCCTGTCAATGGACCGGGCCACGCTGGTGGCCGCTCAGCTGTTTCCGATCGTAACCAGTGGCTTGTTTGAGCGCGAATTGCTCGAAGAACATTACGGTAAAGAGATCATCAAACTGATCGACGGCGTTGAAGAGATGGCGGCAATCGGTCAGTTGAACGTCACCATGTCTGGCGGTGCGGCGTCGGCACAGGTCGACAACGTGCGCCGTATGTTGCTGGCGATGGTCGATGATTTCCGCTGCGTGGTGATTAAGCTGGCTGAGCGGATTTGCAACCTGATTGAAGTGAAAAAGGCGCCGGATGAAGTGCGCCGTGCGGCGGCGAAAGAGTGTGCCAATATCTACGCGCCGCTGGCTAACCGTTTGGGCATTGGTCAGCTCAAGTGGGAGATTGAAGATTACGCGTTTCGTTATCAGCACCCTGATACTTACAAGCAGATCGCCAAACAACTGGCTGAGCGTCGGATTGTCCGTGAGCAGTACATCAAAGACTTTGTCGATGATCTGGCGGAGGAGATGGCAGTGTGTGGCATCAATGCTGAAGTCAGTGGCCGTCCTAAGCATATCTACAGCATCTGGCGAAAGATGCAGAAGAAAAATCTGGCGTTTGATGAGCTGTTTGACGTCCGGGCGGTGCGCATTATCGCTGACAAGCTGCAGGACTGTTACGCCGCTCTGGGGGTGGTGCACACTAAATACAAGCATCTGCCGAGTGAGTTTGACGATTATGTCGCCAACCCGAAACCGAACGGTTATCAGTCGATCCACACCGTGATCCTGGGGCCGGAAGGCAAGACCATCGAGATACAGATCCGCACCAAGCAGATGCACGAAGAGTCTGAACTTGGCGTGGCTGCCCACTGGAAATACAAAGAAGGCAGCAGTGCGCGCAGTGGCTACGATGAGAAAATCACCTGGCTGCGCAAGCTACTTGACTGGCAGGAAGAGATGTCCGACTCCGGTGAGATGCTGGATGAGTTACGCAGCCAGGTGTTTGATGACCGGGTATACGCCTTTACGCCACGTGGTGACGTAGTGGATTTGCCGATGGGGGCCACGCCACTTGATTTCGCCTACCACATTCACTCTGAAGTGGGCCACCGTTGTATCGGGGCCAAAGTGGCAGGTCGGATCGTGCCGTTCACCCATAAGCTGCACATGGGCGATCAGGTCGAGATCATCACTTCGAAAGAGCCGAACCCGTCACGTGACTGGTTGAATCCGTCGCTGGGCTTTGTGCATTCCGGGCGGGCACGGGCGAAAATCAATGCCTGGTTCCGCAAGCAGAGCCGGGAGAAGAACCTCGAGGCCGGTCGTGAGATCTTAGAGCGTGAACTGGTTAAGATTGGTGCCACGCTGAAAGATGCAGAGCAATACGCGCTCAAGCGCTTCAACGTCAACACGCCGGATGAGCTCTACGTGGGGGTCGGCAGCGGTGACTTGCGTATCAACCAGATCATCAATCACATCAATGCGTTGGTGAACAAACCGACCGCGGAAGAAGAAGATCTTCAGGCGCTGGAGAAATTGCAGGAAGCCGAAAACCGGGCACCGGCGCAGAGTCGGCCAAAGAAAGACGCGGTGGTGGTCGAAGGGGTCGATAACCTGCTGACGCATCTGGCGCGCTGCTGTCATCCGATTCCGGGTGATGACATCTGCGGTTACATCACGCAAGGACGGGGTATCTCCGTTCACCGCAGTGATTGTGAGCAGTTGGATGAGCTGCGTCATCATGCACCGGAACGCATCATTGATACCGTCTGGGGCAGTGGTTTTGTCGGCTCGTATATTCTGACGGTGCGTGTCGAAGCGATGGAACGCGGTGGGTTAGTGAAAGACATCACCACCTTGTTTGCCAACGAAAAAATCAAAGTGACCAGCATGAAGAGTCGCATTGATTATCGCAGTCAGTTATCGATCATGGATTTTGATCTGGAAGTGAACAACCTTGAGGTGCTCAACCGCATCGTCAAACGGGTCGAACAGATCCGGGACGTCATGTCGGTGAAACGTCTTGGCTAAGCGCCGCTGATAACGAGGCTACCCAGCCGGTGGCTACGCAAAGCAACAAAATGACCAGGGCGAGCGGTGCAGACGGCTCGCCTTTTGGTTACAGGAAGAGAAGAACATGAGTCATCCTATTGAACAACTTGAAGCGATCATGACCAAACTGCGCGATCCGGACGGCGGCTGTCCGTGGGATCTGAAACAGTCATTTGACACCATTGTGCCGCACACCATTGAAGAGACGTATGAAGTGGTGGACGCGATTCATCAGCGTGACTGGCCGAATCTGCAGGAAGAACTGGGCGATCTGCTGTTTCAGGTGATTTTTTACAGTCAACTGGCCAAAGAGCAGGGGCTGTTTGATTTTTCCGATGTGGTTGAGGGCGTGAATGAAAAGCTGACTCGTCGTCACCCGCACGTGTTCACCGCCATGGCGTTGGCGGACGAAGACGACATTCACGCCAACTGGGAAGCAGAAAAAGCCAGAGAAAAAGCCCGTGCGGGCAAAACGGAGCAAAGTATCCTAGACTCAATACCAAACTCTTTGCCCGCGCTGTCCCGGGCAACCAAAATTCAGAAGAAGTGCGCCCGCTATGGCTTTGACTGGGACTCGCTGGGGCCCGTGGTCGACAAAGTACATGAAGAGATTGAAGAAGTGATGGAAGAAGCGCTTCAGGTGACACCGGACCCGGCCAGTGTGGAACTGGAACTGGGGGATTTGCTGTTTGCCACGGTGAACCTGTCCCGCCATTTGGGGGTAAATCCGGAAGTGGCGCTGGGCAAAGCCAACACCAAGTTTGTACGTCGTTTCAAAGGCGTGGAAGCCAAAGTGCGCGAGCAGGAGAAAACCTTGCAGGAATGCTCATTGGCGCAACTCGATGCGCTGTGGGATCAGGTCAAACGCTCGGAGGAATAGGCGACCGGTTGTTTGCACCCAGTCAAGTCGGGCCGCCACAGGTTTGATTTGAAGCAAAAAATAAAAAATTCTAGTGTGATAGATTTCACGTTGTGGCGGTAAGGAGCTTCTGGTATATTTACGTCCCGTCCAGAAGAAATCCATTTCCCTCATTCAACCAATTTCAGGTTAAACATGACGACAAATTACATTTTTGTTACTGGCGGGGTTGTATCCTCTCTAGGTAAAGGTATTGCAGCGGCCTCTCTTGCAGCGATTCTAGAAGCTCGTGGTCTTAAAGTGACTATCATGAAGCTAGACCCTTACATCAACGTTGACCCGGGCACCATGAGCCCGACTCAGCACGGTGAAGTATTCGTGACAGAAGACGGCGCTGAAACAGACCTAGACCTTGGTCACTACGAGCGTTTCATCCGTACTAAGATGACCAAGCGCAACAACTTCACGGCCGGTCGTGTTTACGCTGACGTTCTGCGTAAAGAACGTCGCGGTGATTATCTGGGCGCCACCATTCAGGTGATTCCTCACATCACTAATTCCATCAAAGACCGTGTGGTTGCTGGTGCGGAAGGCCACGATGTCGCGATCGTTGAGATCGGCGGCACGGTGGGCGATATCGAATCCTTGCCATTTATGGAAGCGATCCGTCAGTTGGCGGTTGAGCTGGGCCGCGAGCGTGCTATGTTCATGCACCTGACGCTGGTTCCTTATCTGGCGGCTGCGGGTGAAGTCAAAACCAAGCCAACACAGCACTCAGTGAAAGAGCTGCTGTCGATCGGTATTCAGCCTGATATCCTGGTATGCCGCAGCGATCGCATGATCCCGGCGAACGAGCGTAAGAAGATTGCGCTGTTCTGTAACGTGCCAGAGAAAGCGGTTATCTCCATGAAAGACGTAGACTCGATCTACAAGATTCCGCAACTGATCAGAGCTCAGGGCCTGGATGATCTGGTATGTGCCCGTTTTGGCATTGATGCCCCAGAAGCGGATCTGGCCGAATGGGAACAGGTGATTTACGAAGAAGCGAATCCGACCGGTGAAGTGACCATCGGTATGGTAGGTAAGTACATCGAACTGCCAGACGCTTACAAGTCCGTTAACGAAGCACTGAAACACGCAGGCTTGAAAAATCGCCTGAGCGTTAATATTAAGTATGTAGATTCACAGGATGTTGAGACTCGCGGCGTAGAAGTGCTGGAAGGTCTTGACGCGATCCTGGTACCAGGTGGCTTCGGCGATCGCGGTATTGAAGGTAAGATTCGCTCAGCGCAGTATGCGCGTGAAAACAAAATTCCGTATCTGGGCATTTGTCTGGGGATGCAAGTGGCACTGATCGAGTACGCACGTAATGTCGCGGGCATGGAAGGTGCGCATTCAACAGAATTTAACAAAGGCACCAAATACCCTGTGGTAGGCTTGATCACAGAGTGGGTCGACAACGAAGGTAACGTCGAAGAGCGTACTGAGAAGTCGGATCTGGGTGGCACGATGCGTCTGGGCGCACAGCTATGTCACCTGGAGAAGGGCACGAAAGCCCGTGAACTGTACGGTAGCGACACCATTCATGAGCGTCACCGTCACCGTTACGAAGTGAACAATAACTTGCGTCCTCAGATTGAAAAAGCGGGCCTGAAAGTGTCTGGTCTGTCTGCGGATAAGAAACTGGTTGAAATGATTGAGAACCCGGCTCACCCATGGTTTGTAGCGGCTCAGTTCCACCCAGAGTTCACGTCGACGCCTCGTGACGGTCACCCTCTGTTTGCTGGTTTCGTTAAAGCTGCTGGTGAATACTCGCGCAGCGAAGAGAAGTAAAGGGATACGGGCAGTAGCGTCAGCTGTGCTGCTGCCCTTTAAATTTGACATTTATATTTGAAACGAGAGGAAACATTAATGTCTAAGATCGTTAAAGTTCTAGGTCGTGAAATCATCGACTCACGCGGTAACCCAACTGTTGAAGCTGAAGTACACCTAGAAGGCGGTTTCGTAGGTATGGCAGCTGCTCCATCTGGCGCATCTACCGGTTCTCGCGAAGCTCTTGAGCTACGTGACGGCGACAAATCACGTTTCCTAGGTAAAGGTGTTCTGAAAGCAATTGAAGCCGTTAATGGCCCAATCGCTGAAGCCCTGGTTGGCAAAGACGCAAAAGCGCAAGCTGACATCGACCAAATCATGATCGACCTAGACGGCACTGAAAACAAATCTAAATTCGGTGCGAACGCTATCCTGGCTGTTTCTCTGGCAAACGCGAAAGCTGCAGCAGCTGCGAAAGGCATGCCTCTGTACGAGCACATCGCTGAACTCAACGGTACTCCAGGTCAATTCTCTATGCCTCTGCCTATGATGAACATCATCAACGGTGGTGAGCACGCAGACAACAACGTTGACATCCAAGAGTTCATGATCCAACCAGTTGGCGCAAAAACTCTGAAAGAAGGTCTACGTATCGGTGCTGAAGTATTCCACAACCTGGCTAAAGTTCTGAAAGCAAAAGGCATGAGCACAGCAGTTGGTGACGAAGGTGGTTTCGCTCCTAACCTAGAATCTAACGCTGCTGCACTGGCTGCAATCAAAGAAGCGGTAGAGCTTGCTGGTTACGAGCTGGGCAAAGACGTGACTCTGGCTATGGACTGTGCTGCCTCTGAGTTCTACGACAAAGAAGCTGGCAACTACAACATGAAAGGCGAAGGTAAAATCTTCACTTCTGAAGAGTTCAACCACTACCTGGCGGGTCTGGTTGAGCAATACCCAATCGTTTCTATCGAAGACGGTCTGGACGAGTCAGACTGGGATGGCTTTAAGCACCAGACTGAACTGCTGGGCGACAAGATCCAACTGGTTGGTGACGATCTGTTCGTAACCAACACTAAGATCCTGAAAGAAGGTATCGAGAAAGGCATCGCTAACTCTATCCTGATCAAGTTCAACCAGATCGGTTCTCTGACTGAGACTCTGGCTGCAATCAAGATGGCGAAAGACGCAGGTTACACCGCAGTAATCTCTCACCGCAGCGGCGAAACTGAAGACGCAACTATCGCTGACCTGGCGGTAGGTACTGCAGCAGGCCAAATCAAAACGGGTTCTATGAGCCGTTCTGACCGTGTTGCTAAGTACAACCAGCTGATCCGTATCGAAGAAGCACTGGGTGAGCGCGCACCATTCAACGGTCTGAAAGAAGTGAAAGGCCAAGCTTAATTTAAGCTCAGCATAGACACTTTAAAAAGCCCCGCATTGCGGGGCTTTTTTGTCTCTGCGAGGCGCGTGTCTGCGTGCGTCCATCAGTGGCGATCAGTCCGCTGTTTTGATTGCCTCAATACGGCGTTTTTCCAGCTCGTCACGAATGGCTTTCCCTTTTAATCCATCCGCAATCACCTGTTGAATATCCACGTTGAGCGCAGCGTGGTAGGCGCGCAGGAAAATCGCTCGCTGCGGGTACGGATTCTGTTCCAGACCAAGCCGGCCACGGTGGTCGGCTTCACAGCACAGCAGCACCGCGTTTAACCGCTCGGGTTTGCGCCATACATCCAGCTTGTTGAGCACTTTCAGCTTGGTGGCCGGCTTAAGTTCGGCCGCGCGGTGAACATTGGAATGTTGTGCGCACACCGCCAGCGCCAGATCGCGATATTCGTTCGGAATCCGGATCCGCTCACACAATTGTTCAATCAAGCTCAGGCCAGTGTGGCAATGCAGCTTATGGCTCGGCCACTCTTTTTCTGGTGTCACGCCTTTACCCAGATCGTGCACCTGTGCGGCGAAGCGCACTGGCAGAGCCTCAGACAGTTGCGCTGCTTGCTCGGCCACCATCAGGGTATGAACACCGGTATCGATCTCCGGGTGCCACTTTTCGGGTTGTGGGACGCCAAACAGCCGGTCGAGCTCCGGCAAAATGTGTTTGAGGGCGCCACAATCGCGCAGTATCTGAAGAAACACCTGTGGCGCAGAAGTTGAGAGGGATTTGTGCCACTCCTGCCACACCCGCTCAGCGGTCAGGTGATCCAACTCTCCACTGGCGGCGATGTTAGCCATCAACGCCATGGTTTCGTCGGCAACGCGAAAACCGAGGTGAGCGAGTTTCGCTGCAAAACGGGCGACTCTCAATACCCGTAAGGGATCTTCGACAAACGCGGCCGAGACATGGCGCAGAATCCGGTCATGGAGATCCTGCTGGCCGCCATAAGGGTCAATGATGTTACCCTGGGTATCTTGTGCCATTGCGTTGATGGTCAGATCGCGGCGCAGCAGATCGTCTTCGAGCGTGACGTCCGGTGCGAAGTAACAGTCAAAACCTTTATAGCCAGCGCCGGTTTTGCGTTCGGTTCGGGCCAGAGCATGCTCTTCCTTGGTGTCTGGATGCAGAAACACCGGGAAATCTTTACCGACGGGCGTAAAGCCCGCGTCGAGCATCTGCTGTGGAGCGCTGCCGACGACAACCCAATCTTTGTCATAGACAGCAATATTGAGCAACTGGTCGCGCACAGCGCCACCAACTAGGTATACTTGCACTTATCAAACCTCAAAATCAGAAACAGCCATTGGCTTGGATTACACGGCAATGGTACTTTTCTTATTAGTGAAATTATAGAGACGAGAGAATGTATAAGGAATTTTTTGGATTTGTGGAATTGCCGTTCTCGATCGTTCCCAATTCTCGTTACCTGTTTCTCAGCCAGCGACACAAAGAAGCCATCCAGCATCTGCGTGCCGGGCTAGGCGACGGGGGCGGCTTCGCCATGCTCAGCGGCGAAGTCGGTACGGGAAAGACAACGGTTGCCCGTGCAATGCTCAAATCTCTCGACCCGACCACACAGGCCGGGTTTATTTTGAATCCGACCTTCTCCGATATTGAGCTGTTGCAGGCGATTTGTGATGAATTCAGCATCCAGTATCCGGCGGATGCGACGCTCAAACAGCTCAGCCAGGCCATTTACCAGTTTCTGCTCCACAGCCATGCGCACGGCAAACAGACACTGCTGGTGATCGATGAAGCGCAACATCTGGCGGCGGACGTACTCGAACAACTGCGTTTGCTCACTAACCTGGAAACAGAGAGCCGTAAGTTATTGAAGGTGCTGTTGATTGGTCAGCCAGAACTGCAGCAGAAACTGCAGATGCCACAGTTGCGACAGCTGGCTCAGCGGATCACCGGACGCTACCACTTACTACCGCTCAATATTGAAGAGACCGCCAAGTACATTCAGTTTCGTCTCGATTTGGCCGGCGGCGAACGGGATCTGTTTGCAGTCAAAAGCCTTAAACTGATCGGGGTACAGACGCAGGGCATTCCTCGTCTGATCAACCTGGTGTGCGACGCCGCGCTCAAACAGGCGTATCAGATCGGGGAGCATAAGCCGAGCCACGCAACCATACAGAGTGCCTGTGAAGAAGTTATGGCGTTTCAGAGTTCCTTTAATGTCTCGGCCAGGAGTGCGCCGCCAAAACGCTCTGGTATGGCGCTGACGGCTTCTGTGGTGATCGGCTTGGGTCTCGCCTGGCTTGGGTATCAATGGACACCGGTGATGGCTCAGCCCTGGATTGAACAACAGATTGAAGCGCAGCATCCGCAGCAGCCGGACGTGGAAATTACGCAGGAAGTGATGCCGCCGTCCCTGACGGAGGCTTTGGTTCGTTCCACCTCACTCGAAGACCCGCTGGCGGAGCTGTATAAAGTCTGGGGGTATCAGGCTTCCATGCTGGATCGCTTCTGTGCTGATAACGACAACAGCCTGTTCCGCTGTGAGAGTGCCATGGGGGCGCTCAGTGATATTGAGCAGCTTGGTTTTCCGGTGGTGTTAACTCTGCATGTCAACGGTCAGGCTAGCTACGCAGTGCTGTATCACCTCGGTGCCGATACGGTGCAGCTGTTGGTGGACGGACAGCGCCTTGAGTTTGAGACCAAGTGGCTGAAAGAGCTGTGGTCAGGGGAATACCATTACATCTGGCAAAGTGTCTGGCATGAAACCCTCAAACCTGGCATGCGTGGCAGCGCAGTAGCGATGCTGAATGAGCGTCTGTCGCTGCTAATGGGGGACAGTTATGATGGCAGTGATCGCTTTGATGCCGAGCTGAAACGTAAAGTCGAAATGTTCCAGCGCTGGCAGGGACTGAACGTCGACGGCATTGCCGGGGTGCGGACGCTGCGTCGTCTGGAGTTGATGACGCAAACCAATCCGCCCGTTCTGTCTGTTGTGAAGGAGGACGTCTGATGTCGAATGTCTTGAAAGCGCTGGAGCAGTCAGAGCGCAGTCATCAGCAGTTACACAATTCCGCTCCGGGGGGCGCCGGTCGTCAGGCCGTCAGTCACAGAGCGGATACGCCATTGTGGTTGCATGCAACCTGCCTGTTGCTGCCGGCGGTGGCCACGGTTTCCTGGGTGGGCTATCAGAGTTATCAATCGGCGCTGGTGGACTGGATAAGCAGCAATCAGCCACAAGAAGTGGTCGTGGATGTGCCCGCGGCGCTGTCGGTCAAACCGTACCCGGATTTTGCAACGCTGGCGGTGAATCGGCGGACCACGCCACTGCCACAGGCGGAGCCTGCCATTCGTCGCGATGAGCCAACACCGTCGACCTCATCGGCACCAAGTACCGACTCTGGGCTGGATGGGGTCGACCTCAGCTCGCTGCCACCGTCACTGGCGCGGCGGGTAGAAGCGGCCATGTCGTCTGAGTCGGTCAGAGCTGCGATGCGAGATACCGGTGAGGCGGACGACGCTGCGGTGGATTTATCGATGGCGGGCGATGATCTGATCGGTCAGTTACCCGCCATGAATTTTCAGACCCATGTGTACACCAGTGACGCCAATCGCCGCTGGGTAAAAATTAACGGTCAGGAATACAAGCAAGGGGAACAGATTGATGCGGATACCCAACTGGTGCGTATCGCGCCGCAATCGTGCACCATTCGTTTTCGCGGTAAGCTGATTCGTGTGCCTGCGCTGTATGACTGGCAAGGCTGAGTACTAGCACTACAAAAAAAGGTCACCAGAGGGTGACCTTTTCTTTTTATCTTCGGTTATCGACGTCTTCGGGGGCGATTATGCCCAGCCCGCCGGAGAGCGTTTGCGACGCGGCATGATGTGCGGCAGAATCAGGCCGAACAACAGACCGGCACCCGCGACACCACCGCCGTACATAAAGTACTTCAGCAGCAGATCTTCTTTCTGAGTATCCAGACGAGCACGCAGTTCACGGACTTCGGTTTGAGACTCAGTCAGTTGCTGGCTGATGTCACTGTAGTTTTGCTCCAGTTCCGCAATCTGCTTATTGCGAATGTCCAGCGAGTCGACCAGTCCGGCTTTGGCGGAGTCGGCGTTCTTCTGGGCATTAGCCAGTTTGTCTTTCACGTCCGATAACTCTGCTTCCAGTTTTGGCAGGCGAACCGCCATACTTTCTTGAGAGGTCACGAATTTGGAATCCACCCAGCCTTTACGGCCACGTTCATCGACGATTTGGGTGAAGCCGGCTTCTTTGCTGGTAGACACCAGAGTGACTTTCTCACCAGCGTCCACACTGCCAATGATTCGGTACTGAGTACTAGGACCTGAGTGCATGTAGGTAAATAGTTTGTCCGCAATGTAACGGTTTTGGGCGAGGGCCGCCGGTACTACCAGCATTGAAGCCAGAACCATGCAAATCAGTTTTTTCACGGTAAATCCTTTCAGTGTTGCTTTGTTTGTATATCGCGCTTGAGGCAGCAAATAGTAAAAACTTTCGGCGGTATGATCAACTAAGAAGGGAGGCAAAGCCTCCCTTTCTGTGCGTTTGAGTCAATAATGACAGAGCGCTTACATAGTGTTGACGCGGCTTAAGCGCCGAATAAGGCCTGCATTGCATAGAAGAATACGACCGCCAACAGGGCCCCTGCCGGTAGCGTGACAATCCAGGACGCCACGATGTTACGCACAACGCCTAAGTTAAGGGCGGCAATACCACGCGCAAAACCCACACCCAGTACCGCGCCGACCAGTGTCTGTGTGGTCGAAATAGGCAAACCGGTACCTGAGGCCAGAACCACCGTCGAAGCGGTTGCCAGCTGCGCTGCAAAGCCACGGCTAGGGGTCAGTTCGGTAATACCGGTACCAACTGTTGCCATGACCTTGTGACCCAGCGTCGCAAGACCCACAACGATACCGATCCCACCCAGCGGCAGAATCCACCAGGCAATTTCACTTTTCGCGGTGATTTGTCCCATGTGCTCAACCGTCGATACCACAGCAGACAGAGGGCCAATCGCGTTAGCAACGTCATTTGAGCCGTGCGCAAAGGCCATCGCACACGCTGTGATCACCATCAGTACGGAAAAGATGCTTTCCACACCGGCAAAGCTGTGATCTTCATCGCGGTTGGCAAATTTCTTCTGAATGTAGAGGAAGCCGCCGATCATCACCAGTGCCGACACCACCATCGCCCAGAACCAGGCTTCGGTGTTGCTCAGGTGCAGGCCAACGTGCTTCAGCCCTTTCTTGATCGTCACCAGCGCGATCACCATAGTAGTGATGAACATGTACACAGGCACAAAGCGCTTGGCGTTGATCAGTGGCTTCTCGGTATCAAAGATCAGGCGCTGTGCGCTGACAAAGATAACGTAAGCAAAGAAGCCGGAAATGATAGGGGTAATGATCCAACTGCCCACAATACCTTTCACACTGCCCCAGTCCACCGCTTCGGTGCCAACGGACACACAAGCAAAACCGATGATGGCACCGATAATCGAGTGGGTGGTCGATACTGGCCAGCCCATGTAGGACGCCAGCAGCAGCCAGGTGCCGGCTGCCAGCAGTGCGGACATCATGCCGTATACCAGAATGTCAGGCTGGTTGGCGAAAAGAGAGGTTTCAATCACACCTTTACGGATAGTATCGGTTACTTCACCGCCTGCAAGGTAAGCACCCGCAAATTCAAAAATCATCGCAATGATGATGGCTTGTTTTACGGTCAGCGCTTTTGAGCCGACTGATGTACCCATTGCGTTGGCGACGTCATTTGCGCCAATACCAATTGCCATCAGGAAGCCGAAAAGAGCAGCAACAATAATCAGGACAGTGCCGTAGTTCGCGAGGATATCCATCGTAATACCTAGTTGTTTTTTATAACAAGCGGAGCAAAAACGAGACACACGATGACCCCTCGATGTGCTCAGGTCATCGTTAAATACAAGTGTGTCTGTCTGGTGCTCTTCGTTATTTGATTAACTGTTAAGAGCGGGAAAGCATCAGCTCAAGACGTGCGCCTACGCGCTGCGCCTGATCTGCAATACCGCCGACCCATTCAAAGATTTTGTACAGGAACATCACATCGATTGGATTCATGTCCGCTTCGATCGCCATCAGTTGCTGACGAAGCTGGATTTGCATCGCATCGGTGTCATCTTCGATCACATCCAGTTGATTGATCATCTCAGCCACAAGTGTCACTTCGCGGCCTTTGAATCCAGTTTCCAATAACTCATCGAGCTCGTTGATCACTTTTTGCGCCTGATTCGCCGCATCCAGACAACGTTTTAAATAAGCGATGAAGTTTTCTTGTAGAGGGGCAGGAATGATGAGCTGGCGACCGTAGACACGGCCGGCGACATCTTTCGCCAGGTTAGCCAGTTTGTCTTGCTGGGTCAGTAGCTCCAGCATGTCTGTACGGTCGACAGGCATGAACAAACCGCGAGGAAGTTTCAGGCGGATTTCGCGCTTCAATACGTCAGCTTCTTTCTCAAGGTGAGAAATCTGTGCGCGAATTTCTGCTGCTTTTTCCCAGTCGCCCTGAGAGCACACTTCAAAGAAGTTCACCAGGTGAGAGCAACATTCGTTTACACAAACAACGTGTCGCTGCAAAGGCTTAATAGGGGACTTTGCAAATAACCCCATGATTGTATTTACTGGCATGGTTATTCAACCTAATTGCTATAACCTTAAAAAAACATACACCATTTCGTGGCGAAATGTTGAACGATGGCTATAAAGGCGCGCATGGTAACGCATTAAATCACTCATTAAAACTGTTTTAGATCATCATTGGGGCGATATTTCCTTCTTGCCCCGCTGGAATTTAGGCAATATCCTGTCGCTATCTGCTTTGAAAGGTACAACTATGGAAACCGAGATAGAACTGAAGTTTTTTGTTTCTCCTGAATTTTCAGAAACCTTACGTGACAAGATTTCTGAAACCAAAGTACTTCAGCACAGTTGTCGAGAGCTTGGTAATACCTATTTTGATACGCCTGATAACTGGTTACGAAAGCATGACATCGGGCTACGGATCCGCCGCTATGATGATGTTTTCGTGCAAACGGTGAAAACCGCAGGCCGGGTGGTCGCAGGGTTGCACCAGCGACCGGAATACAATGCCGAACACTCCTGCAACACTCCTGATTTAACTCTCCACCCCGAAGATATCTGGCCTGAAGGCAAAGCCTTAGACACCCTGCAAACTGAACTTACGCCCTTATTCTCAACCAACTTTGCCCGCGAGCAATGGCTAGTAGGAATGGCGGACGGGAGCCAGGTCGAAGTCGCTTTTGACCAAGGGCTGGTGGTCGCGGGGGAGCAACAAGAGCCGATTTGCGAGGTAGAGCTGGAGCTGAAATCGGGTCAAACCGATGCGCTGTTTACGCTGGCACGCACCTTGGGTGAGTCTGGGGGAATGCGTCTTGGGAACCTGAGTAAAGCGGCGCGTGGCTACCGCCTGGCAATGGGGTATGAAATTGGCACCGCGCAACCTTTGTCTCTGGTGGATACCGACAAGCACGACACGGTGGAATCCTGTTTCATCAAATCGCTTGAGCACGCGCTGGCACACTGGCACGACCATGAGCAGTTGTACACGGAAACGGAATCGGTGCCAGCGCTGCATGAAATCAGCCATGCGATCAGCTTTATCCGTCAGATTTTAACAGTGTTCGGTGGCATCGTACCGCGCCGCGCCAGTGCCATCTTACGTCAGGAACTCAAGTGGCTGGAAGAGGAATTGGGCTGGCTGAAAACCTACGATTACCTGGAAGACTTGCTGGAAGATAAAGGACACGCGCTGCGTAAGCTCGATGCCCGCAAGTTTTTGGTCGGTGAATTGAAATTGTTGGAAGAGCAGCTCCCCGAGCGGGAAGAGACGTTGCAATTGCTCAGCTCCGCCCGTTATACCGGACTGCTGCTGGATTTGAGCCGCTGGATCCTGACCCGAGGCTGGCAGCCATTTCTGGACGATAAAGCGCGAGAGAAAATGGCGCGCAATATTCAGGCCTTTTCAGTGCAGCAATTGGATCGCACCTGGGCGGAATTGCTCGAAGCGTTTCCGCCGGAGCGTGAGTTGTCCAAACAGGAGTATATTGACCAGCAGTATCGTCTGATGCGCAATCTGTATACCGGGATGAGCTTTGCTAACCTGTACAACCCGGACGAGCGGATGAGTTTTCGTCTCCCCTGGGCTGATTTGATGCAGGGTATTGACGATCTGTTAACGCTCAAGCCGCTGGAAGTGCTGACCGACAAGCTTGAAGGCGAAGAGCAGGAGCAGTTACTGCGCTGGCTGCAACGCCAGGAGAGTTCCATTTTGCATGCCATGGAGCAGACGCGCCTCATCAGTGTCGAGGCCAAGCCTTACTGGCAGGAATGATGACTTACAGGATGCTCAGGCATCCTGTTTTTTTGTCGCAGCAATGTCTTTTTCCAACTGGTGAATACGGCGCAGGATCTCGCTTTGCTGCGCCAGCAATTCGTGCAACATGCGTTCTTTATTGGCAGAGCGCTGTTCTTGAATGCGTGACGGCGACGTCAGCAAAGAACTGACCAGACCGGAGGTCATACCAAATAAGCCCACGCCACACACTATCAGCACCCCTGCGAGGATCTTACCACCGTCGGTCACCGGATAATGATCGCCGTACCCCACAGTAGAAATTGTCACCAGCGCCCACCAGATGGCGTCACCTGCGGTATGAATATTGGCATTTGGCGCAGCGGACTCCAGTGACAGCATCATGCTTGAGCCAATCGTCAGCAGCACCACGATCAACAGCAAAATCGAAGCCAGTGTTGTTTCTCGTCGGTTGGTGACCAACTGGCGCATCAGAAAACGCCCGGAGCGGATCACCCAGATAACCCGCAGGATGTGAAAGATCCGCGCAAAACGCAGGGGTTCGATCATCGGAATACTGGCCAGATAGTCAATCCAGTGGCGTTTCAGAAATTGCAGACGATCTGCGGCGCGGATCAAGTCTGTGGTCAGCTGCAGGAGAAAAATACTACAGATCACAAAGTCAAGGCCGATAAGAACCTGTCGGGTATCGTGATCCACCGGGATAAACAAAAGGCCAGAGATCACAAATAGCGACACAATCGACAAAATCAGTGACAGCAGACTCAACGGCTTAACGACGTCTTTGGTATCATCTTTTTTCATACGAAGCTCGAAATAAATACGCTGAACCCGTTTGTGTTTGCACACGAGCTCAGAAAATGGGTTCCAGAACTATAACTTAATGGAGAACAGATATGACAACAATGGCATTCAAGCCATGGGAGAGGGTGATCACGGATATTCGCCTGGTACCCAAAATGGTGATGCTGATGGTGTTCAGTACCATTTTGATTGTCGCAAAACAGTTGTGGGATGCGAGCACCTTCTATCAGTCCCTGCTGGCTGCGACCCAGAACACGGCCGTAGCCCAGCAGCACTACGAGGCTTATTTGGTGCAGGTGGCGTGGCAAACGGCGCTGATGATTGTGGTGTTTGTGGCGTTGTTGCTGTTTGCGGCGCGGATCATGCTGCGCCAGACCCGCTATCTGAGCGAATCGATCAAACAGATGGCCAGCAAAGATCTGTCGGTGCCCATTGAGATGGCGTGCAAAGATGAATACGGAGATGTTGCCAGAGAGCTGGAAACCACCCGTCGTCAGTTGCAGGAGATGATCAAACTGCAAATTCAGTCTTCCCAAGAACTGGCCTCGCTGACCGAAGTGATGACCCTGAGCATGTCGGAGACCAAAGAGTCTGCTCAGGAAGAATTTAATGAGATCGATCAACTGGCCACGGCGATGAGCGAAATGAGTTCGACGGTACAAACCGTGGCCGAGCACGCTCAGAGTGCGTCCTCTCTGACCGAAAGCGCTTCGACCCAAGCGGCTTCGGGTCAGCAGTTTGTGCGTGGCACGGTGTCGAAAATCAGTGAGTTGTCACAGGATATCTCGGCCTCAGCCCAGGCGGTGAATCAGGTTGAAGAAAGCGTGGTCTCCATTGGCAGTGTGGTCGGCACCATTCAGGGCATTTCGGAGCAGACCAACCTGCTGGCATTGAATGCCGCAATCGAAGCTGCCCGTGCAGGGGAAGCGGGCCGCGGTTTCGCGGTGGTGGCGGATGAGGTCCGTAACCTGGCGCAGCGCACTCAGCAGGCGACAGTCGAAATCCAGGACATGATCTCTCAGTTGCAAGACAGTGCCAGTTCGGCGGTGGACCTGATGGAGAAAAGTGTTGTCGAAGCAGCGGAAGGGGTGGAGCTGGTGACCAATGCCGGTACCGAGCTGGACGGCATTGTGTCTCAGGTAAACCAGATCAACGACATGAATTTCCAGATTGCCACCGCGGCCGGACAGCAGAGCAGCGTGGCGGAAGAAATGAACCAGAACCTGACCAATGTACGAGAGCTGGTGGAAGCCTCGGTGACCGTGGTGACCGAGCTGCTGGAAACCTCGGAAATCATGCAAAGTAACGCGGAAGAGCTCGATCGTAAGATCACTGTGTTTAAAGTCTGATGCCAAAAGCTTTGAAGCAACGCCCACTCTTACCAGTGGGCGTTTTTTATTGCGGAAACTCTGGTATAAATGAGTTCATGACATTAAGGTTTCACGCTCGCCAAAAGCAAGGAAGAATCATGCAATTACCCGCGCCACTCCAGCCTGTTGCTGAGACTGCTCTGGAAGGGATCATTCAACAGCCGGCTTACGCCGATTGGCCCAAGCAACATCAACAACAACTGCACTATATTGCCGGTCTCAGTCAATTTGTGACTGAAGCTTTGCAGCGCGACGAGACCTTACTGCGCAGCCTGCCCGAGATGTTGGCTGAATCCGATCGGGCAGCTCAATACCGTTCCCGTCTTAACTCGCTGTTGACCAGCTGTGCGGATGAAATGAGTGGTCACCGGGTATTGCGTCAGTTTCGCAACCGGGAAATGGTGCTGATTGCCTGGCGTGATTTTCTCAATCTGTGGACATTAGAAGAGAGTCTGGCGCACTTATCCGAGCTGGCAGAGGCGATGATCTTTGAGACTTACCACTGGCAGTACCAGAGCTGTTGTCAGGAGTGGGGCACGCCGTGCAATGAGCAAGGTGAAGCACAGCCGATGCTGATTATCGGCATGGGCAAACTGGGGGGCGGTGAACTCAACTTCTCGTCAGACATCGACTTGATTTTTACCTATCCGGAAAATGGCGAAACGCAGGGCGCACGACGCAGCATCGCCAATGCCCAATTTTTTACCCGTCTTGGTCAGCGCATCATCAAAGCCCTCGATCAGCACACGTTCGACGGTTTCTGTTATCGGGTCGACATGCGTTTGCGTCCGTTTGGGGAAAGTGGCCCGCTGGTGATGAGCTACGCTGCGCTGGAAGATTATTATCAGGAACAAGGCCGTGACTGGGAGCGCTATGCCATGGTCAAAGCCCGGGTCATGGGCAGTGAAATGTACCCGCAATATCAGGAACTGCGTCAGATGCTGCGGCCTTTTGTGTTCCGTCGTTACATCGATTTCAGCGCGGTCCAGTCGCTGCGACGGATGAAGTCGATGATTTCCAGCGAAGTACGCCGGCGAGGGTTGAGTAATAACATTAAGCTGGGCGCTGGTGGCATTCGGGAGGTGGAATTTATTGCGCAGGTATTCCAGCTGATTCGGGGGGGACGCGAGCCTTCGCTGCGTCAGCGGGGGTTACTGGAAACCTTAGAGGCGATTGGTGAGCTCGGTTTGCTGAAACCAGAAGAAGTCCATGTATTGCGCGAGGCATATTGTTACCTGCGCCGCCAGGAAAACCTGCTGCAGGCGATGGGTGACAAACAGACCCAAACCCTGCCAGATTGCGAGCTCGAACAACTCAAGCTGGCGACCGCGATGGGCTACCCGGATTGGCGTGCATTGCTGTCGGAAACTCAAACTCACATGGCTGCGGTACACGCTATTTTTGCCGAGCTGATCGGTGCCGATGACGACGAAGAGTCGAACACCGAGCAGTATTACCACGAGCTATGGGACATGGCCCACAAGCCGGAAGTGATGAGCCACATTCTGGAGCAAGACGTCCATAGTGATGAGCCGGATGTCATGGCGCGGGTGATCGTCCACTTTAAAGATGATCTGGCCAAGAAAACACTCGGCCCACGCGGACGTGAAGTCTTAAATCGTTTAATGCCCAAAATATTCAAAGCGATTTTCGACCATCAGGACGCCCGCTTTGGCTTGCCCCGGGTTTTGCATCTGCTGCATAAAATTGTGACGCGCACTACCTATCTCGAGCTGCTGGATGAGCATCCGGCCGCGTTGACTCAACTGGTTCGCCTGTGTACCGCCAGTCCGATGATTTCCGAGCAATTGGGGCGTTATCCGATTCTGCTGGATGAGCTGATTGATCCACAGCATTTGTACAATCCGGTGCCGCTTGACTCCTATCAAACAGAATTACGTGACTTTCTGGCCCGCATTCCGGAAGACGATCTTGAGCAGCAGATGGAAGCGCTGCGCCAGTTCAAACAGATCTGCATGCTGCGTATTGCTGCGGCCGACATTGCCGGCGTGCTGCCAGTGATGAAAGTCAGCGACCATTTGACCTATCTGGCTGAAGCGATCGTCGAGGCGGTGGTGCACCAGGCCTGGCAGCAGATGGCGGAAAAATACGGTGAACCTACCCATTTGCGCGAGCGAGAAGGCAAAGGTTTTGCCGTCGTCGGCTATGGGAAAGTAGGCGGTTGGGAGTTGGGGTACAACTCAGATCTGGATATCGTGTTCATGCACGACTGCCCGGTGAACGTGTATACCGACGGCAAAAAAGAGATCGATGGCCGTCAGTTCTATTTGCGTCTCGCGCAGCGCATCATTCATATTTTTTCCACACGCACGGCGTCTGGCATTCTGTATGAAGCGGACACTCGTTTAC
This sequence comes from Vibrio sp. V39_P1S14PM300, assembly GCF_009904765.1. Classification (NCBI taxonomy): domain Bacteria; kingdom Pseudomonadati; phylum Pseudomonadota; class Gammaproteobacteria; order Vibrionales; family Vibrionaceae; genus Vibrio; species Vibrio sp. V39_P1S14PM300. The sequence goes on along the minus strand of NZ_WXWP01000192.1, from coordinate 15,220 downwards.
GGCCATCCGGGGCTTCTGGACTGCTGGTCAGTCCGACGGAGGCGTTTGCCGAATACCAGCAAACCGAAGCCTGGACCTGGGAACATCAGGCCCTGGTTCGTGCGCGGATGATTTACGGTGACGCGCCGCTGCAACAGGCGTTTCATCAAATCCGTCATGGCATTCTTGCCCGTCCACGGGATGAGGCGACCCTCAAACGTGAGGTGGTCGAGATGCGTCATAAGATGCGTGAGCATCTTGGCGGGAAAAAGGCGGGGCGTTTTATGCTTAAGCAAGATCCGGGTGGCATCACCGACATTGAATTTCTCGCTCAGTACCTGGTCCTGCGCTACAGCCATGAAAAACCGAAACTGACCCGTTGGTCGGACAACGTGCGTATTTTTGAGTCGATGCTCCAGCAAGGCATTATGGATGAAACTCAGGCGATGGCCCTGACTCAGGCGTACACCACGATGCGCGATCATATCCATCACCGCAATTTACTCAATCTGGACGCCGACGTGGCTGAAGAAAAGCTGACCGCCGAGCGCAATGTGGTGATCCAAGGATGGAACCAATGGCTTGGCTGAGGTCAAAGCAGGAGTTTAGTGACTTTTTTGCCTGTGCTACACTTCGCGCAGAAATTAATATTGGAGATCCACAATGAAACCAATCCTACCTGATTACAGCTCATCGGGCGTGTTGATCATTGGTGATGTGATGCTTGATCGCTACTGGTATGGGCCAACCGGGCGCATTTCTCCAGAAGCCCCGGTGCCGGTAGTCAAAGTAGAGAATAACGAAGAGCGTCCAGGCGGGGCCGCCAACGTTGCGATGAACATTGCGTCGCTGGGGGGACACGCCCATATCGTCGGTTTAACCGGGATGGATGAGCCAGCCAAGGTACTGACTGAGACACTTACGGCGCTCAAAGTGAGTTGTGATTTCGTGGCGTTGCCTAACTACCCGACCGTGACCAAACTGCGGGTGCTGAGCCGCGGTCAGCAGCTGATCCGCCTTGACTTTGAAGACAAGTTTGAAGACGTGGATCCGGCGTTAATCAATGAGCGTATGGAGCGTGCACTACCCAAAGTGGGGGCGGTGATCCTGTCGGACTACGACAAAGGTGCGCTGGAAAATGTGCAGCAACTGATCCAGAAAGCCCGTGCGGCTCAGGTACCTGTGTTCATTGACCCGAAAGGGGCCGACTTTGAACGTTACCGCGGCGCGACTCTGCTGACACCGAACATGACAGAGTTTGAATTGGTGGTGGGCAAAGTTCGCAATGAAGAGGAACTGGTCCGCAAAGGGTTGGCGCTGATCGAACAGTTTGACTTTGAAGCTCTGTTGGTGACACGCAGTGAACACGGGATGACATTGTTGCGTCGTGGTCAGGAGCCGTTCCATCTGCCGACTCAGGCAAAAGAAGTCTTTGATGTGACCGGGGCCGGTGACACGGTGATTTCGGTCCTGGCGGCGTCGGTTTCTGCGGGTAAACCTCTGGATGAAGCGTGTGCGCTGGCAAACGCGGCAGCCGGTGTGGTCGTGGGTAAACTGGGCACGTCAACGGTGTCGACCATTGAGCTGGCGGAAGCGATCCACGGTAGCAAAGATACCGACTACGGTGTGATCTCTGAATCTGCGCTGATCGAAGCCGTGAAGCGAGCTCAGGCGAAAGGGGAGAAAGTGGTGATGACCAATGGCTGCTTTGACATTCTGCATGCTGGTCATGTGTCTTACCTCAATCACGCGGCCGAGTTGGGCGATCGATTAATCGTTGCCGTTAATACGGATGAATCGGTGAAGCGCCTCAAAGGGCCGGGTCGTCCGGTCAATCCGACGGATCGCCGTATGGCAGTACTGGCGGGGCTGGGCGCAGTGGACTGGGTGGTGCCGTTTGGTGAAGATACGCCGCAACGCCTGATCTCAGAGGTGCTGCCGGATATGCTGGTCAAAGGCGGTGATTACAAGCCGGAAGAGATCGCAGGAGGTAAGGAAGTGATTGCCAACGGCGGTGAAGTACGAGTACTGAACTTTGAAGATGGCTGCTCGACCACCGAAATCATCGATGCGATTAAAGGCGGCAAAGGTTAAGTGCTGTGAGTGGGATTCCGGTCATGGCCAGAGACCAGGGCCGGGACATCGACAAGAAAAAAGCCGCTGTTGTCAGCGGCTTTTGCGTATCTTGAACCCGGTTTACGAGGTTTTACCTGGCTTAGACGCCGGTGCTGGTTTCAGGCCGGCGCTGATGTCCATGACATCCTGCTCATTCAGAGTACCGATAGCCTGACGCAGTTGCAGTACGCTAATGATGTAGTTGTAGCGAGCATCCGAGAGGTTTTTGTTGGCATCGTACAGGCGACGGGTCGCGTCCAGTACGTCCACAATGGTACGGGTGCCGACATCAAAGCCCGCTTCCGTTGCTTCCAGAGCCGATCTGGCCGACACAACCGACTGTTCGTAGGCACGGATCGCACCGATAGACGCGCTAATGTTGTTGTTAAACGCACGAACATCACGGACCACACTGCGGTAAGTCGCTTCCAGATCCTGGCTCGCTGCCACGTACTGGTATTCAGCCTGCTTGGTTTGCGAGTTGATGTTGCCGCCGGTGTAAAGAGGTACCGACAGGTTCACACCGATGTTGAAGTCGTTGTACTGTTCATTCGGCCCATTGTTGGCGTTGCTGTTGCTGTCGTTACCGAAGTTGTAGCCGCCGTCCAGCGTCAGTGATGGCAGATGCCCAGAGCTCGCCAGAGAGATGTTGTCGCGCGCGATGTCCTGAGAAATACGTGCACTCAATAGCTGCAGGTTGCGTTGCTCGGCTTCTTTCACCAGTGACTCTGCACCTTCACCAGGTTTGCTGGCAGAGAAACGTTTGGTATCCAGAACATACAGATTGGCGTGATCTTGTCCGGTGATCTGACGCAGACCTTCATAGCTGTTGGTCAGGTCATTTTGTGCCAGGACTTCATCTGCCAGAACCGCATCGTATTGAGCCTGGGCGTCATGCACGTCGGTGATGGCAGACAAGCCAACTTCAAAACGTTGTTTGGTTTGCTCGAGTTGGCGACCCACCGCGGCTTTTTCCGCGCGGACAAATTCGAGGTTGTCCTGAGCGCGTAGTACATCGAAGTACGCCTGAGCCACACGCAGGATCAGATCCTGTTGCGCCGCCGCGTACGTTGAGTCTGCCTGGCGCGCAGTTTTCTCGGCCGTATCGAGCGAAATCCAGCTTGAACGGTTGTACAGTTGTTGTGAGAAGTTTACGCCAGCGGTCAGCTTGTCGTTTTCACGTGCGTCTTCATCACTGCGGTTAATATTGTAACCGGCAGTCAGGTCAATTTGCGGTAGCAATACACTACGGCTTGAGTTCACTGCTTCGAATGCAGTATCACGCTGAGCGGCCGCGCTCATAAGCGTTGGATCGTTGTCTTTTGCCTGGTTGTAAATTTCAGCCAGCGTATCCGCCCATGCCGAAGTACTCAGACTGCCGAGCGCAGCGCTGATAAATAGAGGAAGCAGTTTTTTCATTGGTCCTATACCTGCCTGGTTCAAAGAGGGTGACTGTTGAGATTCTAACGTAATTTGATGGTAATTCACTCGAAACTTTGCACTTTTTTACACTTAGCTGTCCAATTGTACAATAAATTTAATTAATCAATTTAAATTTTACTATAAAAATTGTATAAAAAGTTGAGCCAAGTCCTTGGTGGTTCAGTGCTTCTCTGCGTAAACTATTAGATTCACTCAGAGAGGTGATAAATGCAACAATTTGACGAGCAACAAGCTGAGTTTACTGTGGACGATGTAGAAATCATCGCCAAAGAGACGTTGTTTCATGGTTTCTTCAAGATGGTAAAGTATCGTTTCAGGCATAAGTTGTTTGCTGGTGGCTGGAGCGAGCCCATTGAACGCGAGATGTTTGAAAGAGGCCATGCAGCCGCTATGCTTCCTTATGACCCGGTAACTGATAAAGTGGTCATCATCGAGCAGATCCGGGTAGGTGCGCTGGAGCACCAACATCCGTGGCAACTGGAAATCATTGCAGGAATGATCGATCGTGATGAGTCGGCTCAGGCAGTGGTTCGCCGGGAAGCGACGGAAGAGGCGGGGATCAACATCGGTCGCATGGAAAAAGTCACCTCTTACTACCCGTCAGCAGGGGGCTGCTCGGAAATGTTGGATGTGTTTGTCGGTGAAGTGGACGCGTCCACGGCCAAGGGCATTCACGGGCTGGATTATGAAGGCGAAGACATCCGCGTACGGGTGTTGTCACGTGCACAAGCGTATCAATATGTACGGGAAGGTAAATTTGAGAATGGTGCCTCAATAATTGCACTGCAATGGTTAGAACTCAATTATGAGCATTTAAGATCACAATGGCTGAAGTAGCACTGAGAAAACCGTATCACGTTGATTTGGCGGAGTTGATGCGGGTTTATGAGACCAACTACGCCAAACTGAACGCTTTGCTGCCACACCAGCCGAGCGTCGGGGACGTGCGCTGCTATCAGGCGGCCAGCATGACTTATCAGTTGGAAGTGGGCGAAGTCACAAAGTACACAACTTTGGTCGACATCTGTCAAAGTGATGATATTCCGGTGTTTCCATTGCCAAAAATGTCTGTCAGGCTGTACCACGATGCTCGTGTGGCAGAGGTGTGTGGCAGTGACAGCGTCAGCCGTGTTCAGCCGCGTTACGAGTACCCCAATGTCAACATGGTACAGCGGGACGAAAAAGCTCAGTTAAACCGTTTTCTTGGCGACTGGCTGACGTTTTGCCTCAAACACGGAATCAGCCGGACTCCGATTCAGACAAATTAATAATTACTTTAGGTTTTAGATTTTGAACGTGTCGTCAAGCTCAACAGATCAGCGGATCAAACTGCTGCAGATTACAGATACTCATCTGTTTGCGCCCGAAGACGGAAGCTTACTCAGTGTCAACACGGCGGAGAGTTTTCATGCTGTGGTGGCAGCCATTCTTGAGCGGCAGGTGGGGTTTGATGCCATTCTGGCTACCGGAGATATTTCTCAGGACCACAGCCGCGAGTCGTATGAGAAGTTTGAGCGTGGTATCCAGCCACTGAGCCAGCCATGTTTCTGGTTGCCGGGCAATCACGATTATAAGCCCAGCATGGGGGCGATTCTGCCGTCGCAGCAAATCCAGACCGCAGAGCATGTGCTGCTCGGCGAACACTGGCAGATGATTCTGCTGGACTCGCAGGTTGTGGGGGTCCCGCACGGACGGTTGAGTGATGCTCAATTGACCTTGCTGGATAATCAGTTGAGCGCTCACCCGGATCGTTACACGCTGGTGCTATTGCATCATCACCCATTGTTGGTTGGCAGTGCCTGGCTGGATCAGCATACCCTCAAAGACAGTGAGGCGTTCTGGGAGATCGTGGATAAACACAGCAATGTTCGTGCGGTGTTGTGCGGCCATATTCATCAGGAAATGGATCTGCAACGTGGCGATGTCCGAGTGATGGCCACCCCCTCAACTTGCGTGCAGTTTAAACCTCGCTCAAACGATTTTGCGCTTGATCGTCAGTCACCTGGATGGCGTGAGCTGGAACTGTGTCAAGACGGCACTTTGCACACTCAGGTGCAGCGACTGCCGGAAGGACATTTCTTGCCTGACTTCAGCGCTTCGGGGTACTGAATGAAAAAGCCACTGCTACTGTACATCCACGGGTTTAACAGCTCGCCGTTGTCGGTCAAAGCATCGGACATGAAAAGCTACTGCCAGACACACCGCCCGGACATCAAAGTTGTGGTTCCGCAGTTACCTTGTTTCCCGCAGCAAGCGGCAGAGCTGCTCACGCAACTTGTGGAGCAGTATCAGAATGATTACCGCATTGGTCTGGTGGGCAGTTCGCTTGGCGGCTACTTGTCGACCTGGCTCAATCAAGGCTATGGCTTTAAAGCGGTAGTGGTGAATCCGGCCGTACGTCCATATGAGTTGTTGGTGGATTACCTCGGGGAACAGGAAAACCCGTATACCCACGAGCGTTACCAGTTGACGAAGGCGCATATTGAAGAGCTGAAAGCACTCGATGTGCCGGTGCTCGCTGATCCGCAAGATTTTTGGCTGCTGCAGCAGACGGGGGATGAAGTGCTCGACTATCGTCAGGCCGTCAGTAAGTTTGCTGCCGCCAAACAAACCATTGAACAGGGAGGAGACCACAGTTTTGTCGGTTTTGAACGTTATCCGCCCGCGATTATTCAGTTCTTAGGGCTGTAATACATCTCTTTGCGCTCATTGAGGGAAGAGTCATAATTTTGCCTGTTACTCACTTATGTCGCTTGACATAAGTCGAGCTCTTCCAGACTATGTTCCACCTATACTTTGCTGCGTTTCATGGCGGATAAATCAGCCATGGCTGACCGTTTTTTGCTCAAATCACAAAAACATTCATGAACAGAGCGTAAAGTAACTCATTATTTATTTACGAAAGCATTCCGTATTATGACTGAACAATATAATGCTGGAGCCATTGAGGTTCTTAATGGTTTAGAACCAGTACGTCGCCGACCAGGGATGTATACGGATACCGCTCGCCCAAACCATCTGGGTCAGGAAGTGATCGACAACAGTGTCGATGAAGCGTTAGCCGGACATGCCTCCAAGGTACAAGTGATTCTTCATGCCGACCAGTCACTTGAAGTGATCGATGATGGTCGTGGTATGCCTGTTGATATTCACCCGGAAGAGAAGGTTTCCGGGGTTGAATTGATCCTTTGCAAGCTGCACGCCGGTGGTAAATTCTCCAACAAAAACTATCAGTTCTCCGGTGGTCTGCACGGCGTGGGCATTTCGGTGGTGAACGCCCTGTCCAAGCGTGTGGAAGTAACCGTGCGCCGCGATGGTCAGGTGTATGAAATTGCCTTTGAACACGGTGATAAGGTCGAAGATCTGACTGTGACTGGTACCTGTGGCCGCCGTAATCGGGGCACCAGCGTGCACTTCTGGCCTGAAGCCAAATATTTTGACTCCGCTAACTTCTCTGTGACGCGTCTGGTCAACAACCTGCGTGCTAAAGCGGTGCTGTGCCCTGGTCTTGAAATCACCTTCAGTGACAAGGTCAATGGCAAAGAGCACCGGTGGCTCTATGAAGACGGTCTGAAAGACTATCTGGCCGAAGGTGTCAAAGGCTATCCGGTGTTACCGGAAGAACCATTTACCGGCGAATTTTCTGCGGAAACGGAAGCGGTTACCTGGGCGGTGATCTGGCAGCCGGAAGGCGGTGAGATGATCACCGAAAGCTACGTCAACCTGATCCCGACAGCGCAGGGAGGCACCCATGTGAATGGGTTGCGTCAGGGCCTGCTGGATGCGATGCGCGAATTTTGTGAGTTCCGTAACCTGCTACCACGTGGTGTCAAGCTGACCGGTGATGACGTGTTCGACCGCTGTAGTTACGTGCTGTCGGTCAAAATGCAGGATCCCCAATTTGCAGGGCAGACTAAAGAACGTCTGTCGTCACGTCAGACGGCAGCCTTTGTTTCTGGCGTCGTCAAAGATGCGTTCAGTTTGTGGTTGAATGAAAAGCCGCAACTGGCTGAGCAACTAGCGGAAGTGTGTATTGCTAATGCGCATCGCCGTATGCGCGCGAGCAAAAAAGTGGTGCGTAAGAAAGTCGCGTCTGGCCCGGCTCTGCCGGGGAAACTGACCGATTGTTCGGTGCAGGACCTCAACCGTACCGAGCTGTTCCTGGTGGAAGGGGACTCGGCCGGCGGCAGTGCGAAACAAGCCCGCGATCGCGAATTTCAGGCGGTGATGCCACTGCGCGGTAAGATTCTTAATACCTGGGAAGTGTCGGCGGATCAGGTGCTGGCGTCGCAGGAAGTGCACGATATTTCCGTTGCATTGGGGATCGACCCGGACAGCGATAATCTGGACAGCCTGCGTTACGGCAAAGTCTGCATTCTGGCCGATGCGGACTCAGATGGTCTGCACATCGCCACCTTGTTGTGTGCGTTGTTTACCCGCCATTTCCGTGCGTTGGTTGAGGCAGGACACGTTTATGTGGCGATGCCGCCGCTGTATCGCATCGATTGTGGTAAAGAGGTCTTTTACGCGTTGGATGACGGCGAGAAAGACGGCATCCTTGAACGTTTGAGTAAGAAAAAAGCCAAAATCAACGTTCAGCGATTCAAAGGTTTGGGTGAAATGAACCCGCTGCAGTTGCGTGAAACCACGATGGATCCGAACACGCGTCGTCTGGTGCAACTGACCATCGATGACGATGAAGCAACCAATGAAATGATGGATATGCTGCTGGGTAAAAAGCGTGCCGATGACCGTCGCAGTTGGCTGCAACGCAACGGCGATCAGGCGGAGGTTGAGGTTTAACCATGTCTACTGAAATTACCTACGATGGCGTTGAACAACTGCCACTGCGCAAGTTTACCGAAGACGCTTATCTGAATTACTCCATGTACGTCATCATGGACCGGGCATTGCCATACATTGGTGATGGCCTGAAGCCGGTTCAGCGACGTATCATTTACGCCATGTCGGAGCTGGGATTGTCCGCTTCGGCTAAGTACAAAAAATCCGCGCGTACCGTCGGTGACGTATTGGGTAAATATCACCCTCACGGTGATTCCGCCTGTTACGAAGCCATGGTCTTGATGGCGCAGCCATTCTCCTACCGGTATCCTCTGGTTGATGGTCAGGGGAACTGGGGGGCACCGGACGATCCGAAATCGTTCGCTGCGATGCGTTATACCGAAGCGAAACTGTCCAAGTTTGCCGAAGTACTGCTCGGGGAACTGGGTCAGGGCACGGTTGAGTGGCAACCAAACTTTGATGGCACGATGAAAGAGCCGCAAATGTTGCCAGCCCGACTGCCACATATTCTGCTCAATGGCGTGACCGGCATTGCCGTCGGCATGGCCACCGACATTCCACCGCATAACGTACGTGAAATTGCCGATGCGACCATCCACCTGATCGATAATCCGAAAGCGGAACTGCCCGAGGTGATGGATTACGTTAAAGGACCGGATTATCCGACGGAAGCGGAGATCATTTCACCCAAAGCGGAAATCGAGAAGATTTATCGCAACGGTCGCGGCAGCATTAAAATGCGTGCGGTATGGCACAAAGAAGGCAGTGACATTGTGGTGACCGCGTTGCCACATCAGGTTTCCGGTGCGAAGTTGCTGGAACAGATCGCCAACCAGATGCGCGCCAAGAAGCTACCGATGGTCGACGATTTGCGTGATGAATCGGATCACGAGAATCCGACGCGTATCGTGATCGTTCCGCGTTCGAACCGGGTCGACAGCGAGCAACTGATGAACCATTTGTTCGCCTCGACGGATCTGGAAAGAAATTACCGCGTTAACCTGAATATGATCGGTCTGGACAACCGTCCACAAGTCAAAGGGCTGGTGCAAATCCTGAGCGAATGGATTGAGTTCCGTCGTGAGACCGTACGTCGTCGTTTGCAATACCGTCTGGATAAAGTGCTGGCACGTCTGCACATTCTGGAAGGTTTGCTGGTCGCGTATCTGAATCTCGATGAAGTGATTGAAATCATCCGGACCGAAGACGATCCGAAAGCCGTGCTGATGGCGCGCTTTGGTATCACCGACATTCAGGCGGACGCTATCCTCGACACCAAACTTCGTCATCTGGCTAAGCTGGAAGAGATGAAGATCCGCGGTGAACAGGAAGAGCTGGAAAAAGAGCGTGAGAAACTGGAACAACTGCTGGGTTCCGAACGCCGTCTGAATACCTTGCTGAAGAAAGAGATCAAAGCCGATGCTGAGAAGTATGGCGACGACCGCCGTTCACCGCTGATAGAACGTGCGGAAGCCAAAGCGCTGACTGAACGTGACCTGGTGCCAAGTGAGCCGATCACGGTTGTGTTGTCAGAAAAAGGCTGGATCCGTCACGCCAAAGGTCATGACGTCAATGCGGAAGGGCTTAACTACAAGTCTGGCGATAAGTATCTGGCTCATGCCATCGGTAAGAGCAACCAACAGGCCGTATTCCTTGGCAGTGATGGTCGCAGTTATTCACTCGAATCGCACTCTATGCCGTCTGCGCGTAGCCAGGGTGAACCGATCACTGGGCGACTCAATATTAGTGCCGGCACGCATGTGCGTCAGGTTGTGATGGGTGAAGAAGATCAGCTGTGGTTGATTGGCTCGGATGCTGGTTACGGCTTCGTGTGTAAAGGCGCGGATATGCTGTCGAAAAACCGCAGTGGTAAAGCGCTGGTGACATTGCCGCAAAACTCGGAAATCATGACGCCGCAAAGCATCAATGATCTCGACTCCGATGAAATTCTGGCGATCACTAACCAGGGCCGGATGTTACTGTTCCCGATCAAAGACCTGCCGCAACTGGGCAAAGGGAAAGGAAACAAGATCATCAACATTCCGGCAGCGAAAGCCAAAGAGCGTGAAGAGTTTGTCTCGCACCTGATGGCCTTGCCGCAAGGCTGCTCGGTGACGCTTTATGCCGGAAAACGCAAGTTAGGCCTGAAGCCGGCGGACCTGGAGAATTTCCGTGGTGAACGAGGCCGTCGTGGCAGCTTACTGCCAAGGGGGTTGCAGCGCGTAACCCGGATTGACGTGGAAAGTGACGCAACGGAACCTGCCGAAGAAGAGTAACAAGAAACATCCCCGCCAATGAGCGGGGATGTTTATATCTGTGACTGTTGGTTTAATCGCGGTACTAGCGGGTGTCTTCCGCAACGGTCACTGTCAGGGTTTTCTCTTCGCCTTTACGTAGGATCAGCACATCAACGGTGGTACCTGGACGCAGGTCAGTAACCAGGTCCATCACACTTTGTCGGCCGTTGACTTTTTCGCCATCGATTTTCAGGATAATGTCCTGAGCCTGAAAGCCCGCGGTGCTGGCAGGCCCATTGGGGTCCACCCCCAGTACGATGATACCACCCATATGTTCATTACCCAGCAGACGGGCTGTAACCGGGTTGATGTCCTGACCATCGACACCGATATAGCCGCGGATCACCCGGCCATCAGCGATGATTTTTTCCATGATTTTACTCGCCAGCGCATACGGAATAGCAAACGAGATACCATAGGTCTCCAGATCGGTGGCTTGTTGGAACGACGCAGTATTGATGCCAACCAGTTCCCCCCGTGTGTTAACCAGTGCGCCTCCGGAGTTCCCCTGATTGATGGCAGCATCCGTTTGAATAAAGGCCTGGCGTCCATCGGCGCTGATTGATGAACGCCCGGTAGCGGAGATGATGCCAAAGGTCGTGGTCTGTCCCAGATTGTATGGGTTACCGATCGCCAGGACGACGTCGCCGACGTTGGGCGAGTAATTCGGGTTGAGCGGGATCACCGGCAGGCTGGACAGTTCAATACGCAGAATCGCGATATCCGTGCGGCGATCTTTGCCCACCAGCTGCGCAGCGGCGACGCGACCGTCTTGCAGTGCTACGATGATCTGATCGGCCTGAGCGACGACATGATAATTGGTGATGATGTAGCCTTTCGGGTTCACAATCACGCCGGATCCCAAGCCCTGCGTCGACAATTTGGTGCGGTCATTTTCAGCATACTTGCGGCTGTAGATATTGACCACGGCCGGCGCAGCACGTCGGTAAGCGCTATTGAAGGAAATCTGCAAGTTGCTCAAATCTTGAGGGCTGGCGGTGTCGACCACGGGAATCACATTGGAACGCAAAGAAGGCACCGCGAGGATCAGGAGAGCGGCAGTCAGAACACCCAATAACACTGACCGCAACAGGAATTTCAGCATAGTTTTCTCATAACGCCCCAATTAACATAATTCGAATCGCAGAGCATAGCATCAGATCTCAAAATAATAAAAGGGCAGCTCATCTCTGAGCTGCCCTTTGGTAAGCGAGTCGCGTTTTGTCTAGCGAACGACTAAGTATATCGAACGTTCACCCCGTTGAATATTCAGCGCCAGAACTCCCGGGTTTTTCTCCAGCACTGCACGCAGGTCCGCGAGGTTTTTCACCCGGTGACGGTTCACACCGATGATGATGTCGCCGGTCTGCAACTGATAAGCTTCAGCTGGTGAGCCTTTTTTCACTTCGGTTACTTTAACGCCGGTCACCGGATCGCCTTTGGTGGTGTTGGTTAGCTCGGCGCCAGTCAGTCCTTCATGCAGTTTCTCGGCAGCGGTCTTGATGTTGGTTTGCTCGCCCAGTGTGACCCGGAAGCTGCGTTCTTTGCCGTCACGTACCACGCCGAGCGTGACTTCTTTACCAGCTCCCAGGGTGGCGACTTTAGCGCGCAGCTCTGAGAAGGTGTTGATCGCTTTGCCATTGACCGACACGATGACATCACCAGCTTGTAGCCCCGCTTTATCGGCGGCGCTGTCAGGCACCACCTGGCTAACAAAGGCCCCTTTACTGGACTCGTAACCCAGGGCGTCAGCCAGCTCTGAGGTGACTTCGCCCCCCTGAACCCCCAGCATGCCGCGTTTGACCTCACCAAATTCCAGAATTTGGTCGGCGAGATTTTTCATCATATTGGATGGGATAGCAAAGCCGATACCGACGTTGCCGCCGCTTGGGCCTAGAATGGCGGTATTGATACCGATCAGCTCACCATTTAGGTTGACCAGAGCACCGCCCGAGTTACCGCTGTTGATGGCCGCGTCGGTCTGAATGAAGTTCTCGAAGTTTTCGATGTTGAGCCCGCTGCGCCCCAGCGCTGACACAATCCCCGAGGTGACGGTCTGGCCAAGGCCAAACGGGTTACCGATGGCCACGGCGAAATCACCGACCCGCAATCTATCCGAATCTGCAATCTTAATTTCCGTTAAATTCTTCGCTTTCTCGATCTGCAATAGCGCGACGTCAGACATTTTATCACCGCCGATCAGCTCTGCTTTGTATTCACGACCATCGTGCAGCTTGACCCGGATTTTCTCGGCGCCGTTGATGACGTGATAGTTGGTGACGATATAGCCTTTCCCGGCATCGATAATTACGCCGGAGCCCAGTCCGCGGAAAGGACGTTCCTGAAGCTGCTCAGTCGGAAAGTCAGGGCCAAAGAAGAAACGGAACTGTTCGGGAAGACGCTGTTTGGATACCTGAGTGCCTTCGACGGCAATGCTGACCACCGCTGGTGTGACTTTTTCAAGCATTGGGGCCAGGCTCGGCAGCTGTTCACCGCTGGCAGAAAAAGGCAAGGCTGCGGTGGCCGATATAGGGGTGATGAGTGAACTTATGCTTAACGACAGGATGGTTAAGGCAAGCAAAGGTTTTTTCATCGTTTTAACTCCTTTCAGTTAACGCCATTGAGGTTAATATTTGTCCGAAATATTAAAAAACAATTGCTACATCTGAGAGTTATGACTCAAAAACCTTTGTTTAGTTCACCAGTGCGATTTATGAGGCTTTGACGTTCACCACATCGGCGGAGCGAATGATCTCTTTTTCCTGCTCACGCAGTAAGCCGGTGGCGCCGCTGGCGTAGTCTTTCGGTGCCTGCTCGCTCAGTTCATCCACGACATCACGCGGCTCTTCCGCCTGGGTGAGTTTCTTCGTGAATGGATTATCCTGCTCTGGCAGGTTAGGAAGGAGCTCGACAGAGGTCTTCGCCATGTGCTGATACAGCTTAGTGTAATCTTTACCCAGTGTATCCAGCATTTCTGCGGCCTGGGCAAAATGGTCAGCCAATTCCTGGCGATGCTGCTCTATCTCGAACTTAGCCGCATCCAGGTCTTTCTGAATGTTCTTTTGCTTTTTGTACTCAGGGGTCATGATTCGGGTAATCACAATCCCCAAGACCGCACCTACTAACAGGCCAACAAGGGCATAAATCCAAGGCATAATAGCTCCTTATCATTGTTATTTAACATGTTTTTTACCGGTTGGTTACACATGTTCAAATCACATGGTACTATGAGTCCCAGATTGGATAAAGCAAAATGCGTGTGCTCCGATTAGAAGTTTGAATGGAAAGGTGTATGACTCCCAAGCAGCGATACGAGAACGATCTTTTAACTCCTGGCTTTCAACACGATGCCGCTCAGCAACAAGCTGTCGACGCCCTAGATAGCCTTTATCATCAGATTCTCGAGCATGTGAACCAGCCACCAGCGACGCGATCATTATGGCAGCGTTTGTCCGGTAAAAAGGCAAGTCAGGCGGAGGCGCCGAAAGGGCTGTATTTCTGGGGGGGAGTGGGGCGCGGTAAAACCTATCTGATGGACGCGTTTTATGACGCCTTACCTATCCAGAAAAAAATGCGCGTCCATTTTCACCGTTTCATGTACCGGGTGCATGATGAACTGGCGGCCCTGGCCGAGGTGAGCGATCCGCTTGAGTGTGTCGCTGATAAGTTTAAGTCGGAAGCGGACGTCATTTGTTTTGATGAGTTTTTTGTTTCTGATATTACCGATGCCATGATACTGGGCACTCTGTTTCAGGCTCTGTTCAGACGCGGGGTGATTTTGGTCGCGACGTCGAACATTCCGCCACATGCTCTGTACCGCAATGGCTTACAGCGTGCGCGTTTTCTGCCGGCGATTGAATTGATCGAAACGCATTGCCACATCCTGAATGTCGACAGTGGCGTCGACTATCGGCTACGTACGCTGGAGCAGGCGGAGATTTACCACTTTCCAATTGATGACGCCGCCCGCAGTAATCTGATGCGTTATTTCCGTCAATTGGTCGGTGAAGACAAAGCTTACCAACAGAAGATTGACATCAATCATCGTCAATTGGAGGTTGTCGCCAGTTGTGACGGGGTGCTTCAGGCGACGTTTGCCCAGCTGTGCGAAACCGCCCGTAGCCAAAATGACTATATTGAACTCTCCAAACTGTATCACACGGTATTGCTGTCAGACGTGAAACAAATGGGGCGCAATATTGACGATGCGGCGCGACGTTTTATTGCTCTGGTGGACGAGTTTTACGAGCGACACGTTAAACTGATTATTTCGGCAGAAGTTGCCTTAGAAGCCCTGTATACACAAGGGCATCTGGAGTTTGAATTCAAACGTTGTCAGTCACGCCTGATTGAAATGCAGAGTCACGAATACTTGGCTCGGGAGCATTTAGGTTAAAGGCTGTCTGCGATTTTTAGATAACGAAGAAAAAAATCGTGATTTTGTTCAAAAAGAGGTGATTTTTTCTTCGCTCTTCTCTATAATCCTGCGACCCACCGTTACTGCAGACTCAATTTTTCCAAGTTGGGTCGAGAGTGCCACCCACTCGAAGGGGTGATGACTGGGCTCTTAGTCAGTGGGAGCT
>NZ_WXWP01000299.1:0-27498 GCF_009904765.1 Vibrio sp. V39_P1S14PM300 | reverse complement strand
ATAAAAGTGAGCTTTGACACAGAGCCAATAACAACAACGAGGTTTGATTATGGAATGGATAATTCACGGAGCGGAATGGTTTATCGGACTGTTCCAAAAAGGGGGAGAGGTGTTTACAGGTATGGTGACCGGTATTCTGCCTCTCTTAATTGCATTGCTGGTGGCGATGAATGCGCTTATCCGGTTGATAGGCCAAGATCGGGTTGAAAAGCTGGCGCAGCGCAGTGCCGGAAATCCGGTTTCCCGCTACCTGGTTTTGCCAGTGATCGGCACGTTTATATTTTGTAACCCGATGACGCTCAGTCTCGGTCGCTTCCTGCCGGAGCGTTACAAACCTTCCTATTATGCGGCAGCCTCGTACAGCTGCCACTCAATGAACGGTTTATTCCCGCACATTAATCCGGGTGAGCTGTTCGTGTATCTCGGTATTGCCAGCGGTCTGACAACTTTGGGCTTGCCACTTGGTCCCTTGGCCGTCAGCTATCTGCTGGTGGGGATGGTGACTAACTTCTTCCGTGGCTGGATCACCGATTTTACGACGTCCATGGTCGAGCGTCAGCAAGGCGTCCAGTTGGAACGTCAGGTTCACTTCAGCTAACAGAGGAAATGGAATATGTCTCAGGTATTACGCATACAAAAAGGCAATGGTGGTTGGGGTGGCCCGTTGGAGCTACCCGTCGAAGCCAACAAGAAAGTGGTGTACATCACCGGGGGAACGCGTCCCGCTATTGTAGACCGTATCGCCGAGCTGACTGGCTACGACGCGGTGGATGGGTTTAAAACCAGCATTCCCGATGAAGAGGTCGGCGTGGCGGTGATTGACTGCGGCGGCACTTTACGTTGCGGTTTGTATCCGAAAAAACGCATCCCAACCGTGAACATTCACTCTACAGGAAAAAGCGGGCCGTTGGCGCAGTACATCACAGAAGATATTTACGTATCTGGCGTGCGGGAGAACGATATCCAGTTGCTCGATGGCGACGGCGTTAACGTTCAACCCGTCGTTCGAGACGCAGCACCGCAGGAAGAGAGTAAGTACGACACCAGTAAAAAGCTCACTCAACAGAGTGACAGCCTGCTGGCCCGCATCGGTATTGGTATGGGATCGGTCATGGCAACGTTCTTTCAGGCAGGGCGTGAAACCATTGACACGGTGTTAAAAACCATCCTGCCGTTCATGGCGTTCGTCTCCATGTTGATTGGGGTGATCATGGCCTCCGGCTTGGGGGATGTGATCGCCAATGCACTAACGCCGCTGGCGCAGAATCCTTTTGGCCTGGTGACGTTGGCATTGATCTGCTCGTTCCCGCTGCTGTCGCCGTTTCTTGGCCCCGGCGCGGTGATCGCGCAGGTGATTGGGGTGCTGGTCGGTACGCAAATTGGTCTGGGAAATATCCCGCCGCATCTGGCACTGCCCGCCCTGTTTGCCATCAATGCTCAAGCGGCGTGTGACTTTATTCCAGTTGGTCTTGGTCTGGCAGAAGCCAAGCCGAGAACAGTCGAGATTGGGGTGCCATCGGTGTTGTATTCGCGCTTTTTGACCGGCGCACCCACCGTGCTGCTGGCCTGGTTTGTCTCCATGTTTATCTATCAATAGGAGGAAGATGCAATGTCACCACTGTATCAGGTAAAGATCGAAAGTATTGGTGAGTTTGCCAACAGCGCGTTGGAAGACGACATGATGATTATTTTCAGCAATGTTGCGCCTGTCGATGCGGCTGAATACTGCTTCATTCACAACCACGACGCGCTGAAAGGCGACATAAAGCCTGGCGGAGTGTTGAAGCTGGGGGAGCAGCAGTATCCGATCACCGCGGTGGGTGAGGTGGTCAACCAAAACCTCGCCGAGCTTGGCCATATCACGATCCGGTTTGACGCGTTGGCGGAGGCTGAGTACCCAGGGTGCCTGCATGTGAATGGTGCCCGTCCACAACAGGTTCGTTGTGGCGATGAAATTGTGTTTTTGAATTGAGTATTCGTGCTCTGCGCCTGTGGCAGAGCACATTTAGAGTAAGGTGTAAGTTATGAGTAAAGTTGCGTTAGTTGTCGGTGGTGGTCAGACTTTGGGTGAATTCCTGAGTCTTGGGCTGGCGGATGAAGGATATCGTGTCGCGGTCGCGGATTTGAATGGCAGCAATGCCGAGCAGGTTGCAGAACGTATCAACCGCGAATACGGTCAGGAGACGGCCTTTGGTGTGGAAGTCGATGCGACCAAAGAACAGAGCGTGGTCAACATGGTTCAAAGGGTGGATGACTATTTTGGCCGGATTGATCTGTTAGTCTACAGTGCCGGCGTCGCTCAGGCGGCCAAAATCGATCGTTTCCCGCTGGACGCCTGGCAGATGTCCATTGATGTCAACCTGACGGGATATTTCCTCTGCGCCCGTGAAGCCGCCAAAGTGATGATTCGTGAGCAGCGTGGCGGACGCATTATCCAGATCAACTCGAAATCAGGTAAAGTAGGCTCGAAGCACAACAGTGGTTATTCGGCCGCCAAGTTTGGTGGTGTCGGACTGACTCAGTCACTGGCGCTGGATCTTGCTGAGCATAGGATAACGGTGCATTCTCTGATGCTGGGTAACTTGTTGAAGAGCCCGATGTTCCAGTCTTTGCTGCCTCAATACGCGCAAAAACTGGGTGTCCCAGAATCGGAAGTTGAGCAGATTTATATTGATAAAGTACCACTGAAAGCTGGTTGCGAATATCAGGATGTCCTCAACGTACTGAAGTTCTATGCCAGCGAGGAGGCGGCGTACTGCACCGGTCAGTCGATCAATATTACCGGCGGGCAGGTGATGTTCTAATCCATCCCCCGTGGATTAAGCCCTATGCTCCGAGAATAAGGGCAACTTATCTTGGGCAGGCCACTGGCTTGCCCCTTTTTAATAGAGAGACGAAAGATGGACTCAACAACGGTACTGATTTATTTTGCCGCCGGTGCATGGGCGATTCAGATTGTATTTGGCTACCTGCAAATCCGCGCGTTCAATCGCATGCTTCAGGCGATGGCGCACAAAGGTCAGGTTAAAATCGGCCGGACTCAGAGCCGCTGGAAACCCAGAACGGTCGTGGTCCTGGCTGAAGACAGCGCGCACCGTATCGTGGATGCCAAAGTCATGAAGGGTATTTCGGTGTTCGCCAGACCCAAAACACTGTCGTCTTTGATTGGCCAGGCATTTCCGCTGCCTCAAGCGCTTTTGTCTCAGCTCGACATGAATGTTCAGGAAGCGTTAAGCGTCGCAATTTCTAAGCAATAGTGAAAGAATCTCTTTCATTAACTTTTAAATTGAAAAAGAACTGTTATAGACTGTCATGAGTTTAATTATTAAGTCGATGCTATGAATTTAGATAACAGAAGAGCGCAGTTGCTGGATTATCTGCGTGCCAATGGTAAGACGTCAGTCAACAATCTGGCGGATACCTTTGAAACCTCAGGAGCCACAATTCGAAGCGATTTACGTTCTCTGGAAGAAGAAGGGCTGGTGATTCGCCGTTACGGCGCTGCAGAAGCGTGCTCACCGAGTGGTGTCAGCAGTGAAGACCGTTCTATGGATGAGAAACAAACGGTCAACCTAGATCGTAAGTGTCTGATTGCCAAAGCCGCTTCTCAATTGGTGAACGACGGTGATTCCATTATTCTTGATTGTGGCAGCACCACATTACAGATGGTGCCGCATTTTGAGCGCGTGATGGCACTGACCTTAATGACCAACAGCATTCACATTGTGAATGCCGTCGCCAATTTAGAAGCAGAACACACGGTGCTGATGCCGGGGGGCACTTATCGCCGTAAGTCAGCTTCGTTCCACGGAACATTGGCGGAGCAAGCGTTCAAGCAGTTCTCGTTCGACAAGTTGTTTATTGGTGCTGACGGCTTTGACCTTGCTCAGGGTACCACCACTTACAACGAAGCGTATCAGGTTAGTCAGGCGATGTGCCAGGCTGCAAATCAGATTATTGTGGTGACGGATTCCAGCAAGTTTGGCCGCCGCAGCCCGAATGTGGTGGTGTCGCTGGAGAAAATTGACGTCGTGGTTACCGACAGCCATATTTCGGCAGAAGATGCCGCCTATCTGGAAGGCAAAGGGATTCAGGTGATCACAGTAGATGCCTAGTGTAGATAGAGAATCGTAAGACAGGGAAGCCCAAAGGCTTCCTTTTTTATTGCGTTTTATTTTTCATTTTGTTGTCTCTTTCAATTTTATGCTTTTAGAATGAAAATTCTTGGTGATTAAAATCACGCTTTTTTGTTTTGCCTCTTTTTCAATGTGTCAATAAGGGAAACACTTCGGCTATTCACCGGGTTAATTGAGAGCCGAAAGCATGGATTGGATCGTGAAGGGAGCAGACTGGTTTATCGGTCTGTTTGAAAAGGGTGGTGAGGTGTTTACCGGTATGGTGACACAAGTGCTGCCATTGCTGATCTGTCTGTTGGTTGCGATGAACGCTCTCATTCGTTTTATTGGTCAGCACCATATTGAAACACTGGCGCAGAAAAGCGCTTCCAATCCCGTGTCACGCTACCTGTTGTTACCGACGATTGGCACCTTTGTGTTCTGCAATCCGATGGTGCTCAGCCTCGGACGTTTCTTGCCCGAAAAATACAAACCCTCCTATTACGCGTCGGCTTCTTACAGTTGTCACACCATGAATGGTCTGTTTCCCCACGTGAACCCCGGTGAGCTTTTCATCTATCTGGGGATCGCTGCCGGAATCACTCAACAGGGGTTGTCGATCGGGCCACTCGCCATTTCTTATTTATTGGTTGGTTTGGTGACAAACTTTTTGCGTGGTTGGGTGACTGACCTCACCACGCAATGGGTCGCCAGACAGCAGGGGGTGACATTGAATGACAAGGTCGATCTGGATTTGGCCGGAGAGAAGACATGACGGTGTTAAAAGTGATCCGCGGGCAGGGCGGCTGGGGCGGGCCGTTGTTTATTCCAGTGGAGCCAGAGAAGAAAATCGTCTACATCACTGCGGGCACTCGTCCGGTGTTCATTGATGAAATGGTGAGTATGACAGGGATGCAGGCGGTGGATGGTTTCGACAGTTTTGTACCCGACGAGCACATTGCCTGTGTGGTGATTGACTGTGGTGGTACTTTGCGCTGTGGGCTCTATCCTAAAAAACGTATCCCGACTCTGAACATCCACGCCACTGGCCAAAGTGGCCCGTTGGCACAATACATTCAGGACGACATCTATGTGTCGGATGTACGCAGTGGCTGCTTTTCCCTGCTCGATCAACGCGATGTGCCCCAACGCGAATCTGCACCTCTGGCTCAGAGTGATACGATTGATACAACAAAAAAACTGACTCAACAGACGGATGGGTTGCTGGCTCGCGTCGGTATCGGGATGGGATCCGTTATGGCCACGTTGAATCAGGCCGGTCGGGAAACGATCGATACAGTACTGAAAACCATTCTGCCGTTTATGGCGTTCGTCTCAATGCTGATTGGTGTGATCCTGGCGTCCGGTTTGGGCGATGTGATTGCGAATGCGTTATCGCCATTGGCCGGAAACCCGCTAGGCCTACTGACGATTGCGTTGATCTGTTCGTTTCCTTTGCTGTCACCGTTTCTCGGACCTGGCGCAGTCATCGCTCAGGTGATCGGCGTTCTTATCGGCACTCAAATTGGTATGGGTACGATACCCCCGCATCTTGCTTTGCCGGCTCTGTTTGCTATCAATGCTCAGGCGGCATGCGATTTTATTCCGGTCGGCCTGGGGTTAGCAGAAGCAAAGCAAGAAACCGTGCAGGTTGGGGTGCCCTCAGTGTTGTACTCCCGGTTTCTAACGGGAGCGCCAACGGTGCTGATTGCCTGGTTCGTGTCGTTCTTCATTTATCAGTGAGGGCATATGTTGCAATATCAGACGACGATCCTCTCGGTAGGAGAGTGCGCCAGAGATGCTTTGCAAGATGATATGGTGATTTTGTTTGGACACAATGCGCCGCAAGAGGTGCGGGAGTATTGTTTTGTGCATTCAGGATCGGAGTTGGTCGGACAGATAGATCACGACACCACGTTGCTGATCGGTGAACGGGCATATGTGGTGACGGCCGTCGGCAAAGTGGCCAATCACAACCTAGCCAAACTGGGGCACGTGACGCTGAAGTTTGATGGCCAGCGCACGCCTGAACTACCGGGAACGATTCATTTGTTAGGGCCGGAATTAACCACGCTCAGCGACGGTGATGTGCTGACTTTTGGCTGAACGCTGATGTCGAACGCGGTACGATCTGGCGCTGCAGTCACCAGACCGTGATTTACGTTATAGGGCGGACAGCCTTATCTGATCGGCAGATAGATGTCGGTGATCAGATCACACTCGTCCACTTCATGGATTAAATTCAGATAGTGGAAAAAGCATGGAAAATCTCTCAGCTCTTCGCCGCTGTCCGGCAACCATTTTCGATACAGGTGATACACCGTATCGCTGATCCCGTCGTGGCTCCCTTTATGTTGGATCACCGCGCAACGTCCCGGAGGAATCACGCCATTTTCTACACCAAATTCATTCTCGGGCACATCTTGCAGTACACTGCCTGCAATATCAAAACGAAATGCCTCCTTGGGCGTATCGTTGGGATCGCTGTACGGAATGCCAAACGTTTGGCTGGTTTTCACCGGCGATAAACCGGTTTGTTTGCGCCACTCAATCAGTTTAGAAGCGGTCTCCAGCACGCGCTGATGATCACCTTGATGCGTGATAAACGCAATCTGAGTGCGCGGAAAGTCAATGATTCTGACGTCCAAGTTCATGTCTCCTGTTTTTATCGGATGAATTTCCAGTCGGCTGTGCCAGGCTGGCCAGTCCGGCTGACTTCTGAACTGAGACGGTGTTTGGCCAAGCGTGCGACTGAATGCCCGCGAAAAGGCTTCCGGGCTGTCAAATCGAGCTTCAAGTGCAATATCTGTGACCGTTTTCTGCGGCTCGAAGGCCAAGCGAAATGACGCTCTTCGTAATCGGGCCAACAGAAGATATTGTATGGTACTGATACCAATCGACGCCTTAAACACGCGATGAAAGTGGTACTTTGAGCAGGCAGCGATGTCACTGAGCATATCCAGTGAAAGATCATCATCCAGATGTCGCTCAATATAATCACATACACGTTGCACACGTTGTTCTCGGGTGCGAATTACACTCATCGTTGTCCCGTCTAATGTTCAGAAGTTGGCGTTATCATAATCAGAGAGTTTGCGCGTTGCCTGATTGAAATTGCGCAGTTACGCCACCTTATCAGAAATTTACGGCGTATAAACCTCGGCGAGTCAGGGACTTGTATAGCACTATACCGCGTGATTTCATGGCTCGCTTTTTGGTTCCGCTTCTGACAAAGTAGTTGAATAACTCGTGCTACAACCCGCCGTCGAAGCGGTAAACAAAAGGAGCCAGGATGGCGATCAGCAAAACCACTGCCGCGTTACTTATTGGCGTTAATGCAACCCTGATGGGGATAGGACTTTCCCGTTTTGCGTTCACGCCATTAATTCCGGCTCTGGCTCAGGGAAACTGGTTTACGTCGGTGGAGGCTGGTTACCTTGGCGCGTCGAACTTACTGGGGTATCTGATCGGTGCCTTGCTGGCGCACAAAGTCTCGGAGCGTTTTGGTTCTGCTCGGGTTTTGTTGGTGTCTGCACTGGCTGTGGGGTTGGCGTATCTGGTGTGTTTTACGCCATTTTCCTTTTGGTGGTTTGCATTATGGCGTTGCCTCTCCGGAATTGGTGGTGGCATGCTGATTGTGGTCGGCCCTTCCTTCGCGCTTCTCAATACGCCTGAACGCCACCGCAATACGATTGGCACGATGATTTTTATGGGCATCGGTCTTGGGGTGGTAATCTCCGCCGTGGTGATGCCGTTTTTACTCTCTGTTGGTTTAACCCAAACTTGGTTGATGTTGGGGCTGATGGCGCTGCTTTCCACCTTATTGTGTGGTGTTGGATTAAGCCGTTTATACGCGCCAACAAGGTCTGAGGCATCACGACATACGCAAAACGAAGATATGTTTCAGCCTGGCCTTGCTGCTTGGTTGGTGATTCTGGCGTACGGATTCGATGCGGCGGGTTTCATTCCTCACACCATCTTTTGGGTCGATTATATCGCGGTGGAATTGAATCAAGGGACAAAACAAGCGCTGTGGTACTGGAGCATGTTTGGTTTTGGCACCATGTCCGGGCCGCTGATCGCCAATCTTCTGGTGCGAATGGTTGGCTGGCGAGGTGCGATTGTATGTGCCTTTATCATCAAAACATCGGCTGTCGCGATACCTGTGTTTATCCTCACACCAGCCGGGCTGGCGGTCTCCTCGTTTTTAGTCGGGGCGATGATTCCTGGTGTCGTCTCGTTGACTTCAGGGCGGCTGGCTGAGCTGGTGGGTGTATTGCACCACAAAAAAATGTGGGGTTTGGCGACGGCAATGTTTGCTTTGATTCAGGCGTTGTCTGGCAGTGCCATGTCGGCTTTTTTTGACTGGCAAGGCGTTTATGCTCCACTGTTCCCAGTAGCCGCTATGTTGATGGGCACCGCCTTGCTGCTGGTGGTCGTCAGTAATGTTGTAGAAACGCGGTCCGCAAGGACCGCGCAACAAGTTTCCCGGTGATTACACTTTAACCGCTAACGCTGCACCAAACAGCATCAATCCTGCGCCGCAGGCCTGGTTAAGCCGTTTCTTCATGCCCAGCAGACGTTTCTGCAACAAAGGCGCGGTAATCAATGTGGCCACCAGCGAAAACCAGATGCCATGGAGCGCAATCATATACACGCCATAAAGCAGGGCTTCCATGTCGGTGCTGCCGTCAGCCGAGATCACCTGGCTGAAGATACTGAGGAAAAACAGCATTGTTTTCGGATTCAGCGCATTGCATAGGAAGCCCAGCAGCAGATACCGGTGCGCTGCAAGTGGCTGTTCCGCGGAATAGGAGAGGGCTGCATCGGCTGACGCGCTGAGTATTCCTTTGATCCCAAGATAAATCAGATACGCAGCCCCTGCGTATTTTATCCCCATAAACAACCATTGATTCTGTGAGACCAGGTAACTGATTCCCAGCCAGGAATACGAAATGTGGATAGTGATCGCTAGGCTGATACCAGCCGCGGTAAGTAGCCCCGCCTTTCGGCCCGCATTGAGGCTATTTTTTAATACCAAAACGAAGTCTGCCCCTGGGCTGATTACAATGAGTATGCCTAATATGGCTAAGCTGATAACTTCCACAGATTGTCCTTTATAAGAATGAAATTTTCTCGATGATTGTATGCCGTCGAATGCGAGTCTATAATCGAAAAGAATTCGATTGATAGGTGAGGAAAACTCACATATGAGGCATCTGAAAGCGTTTTATGTTTTTCATGTTGCGGCGCAATCTGAAACGTTCAGTGAGGCGGCCGAGAAACTCAACCTGACGCATGGCGCGGTCAGCAAGCAGATAAAAACGTTGGAGAGCTATCTCAAACAACCTCTGTTTACCAAGCAGGGGCGCAATGTGGTACTGACTGCACAGGGCAAGGCGCTGAGTGATTACACCGATAAAGCGTTTGGTTCTTTGCAACAAGGAGTGGAACACCTTTCCCGGCTGCAAACACAAGCGCTGGAAGTGTCGTGCGAGCCGACACTGACCATGCGTTGGCTGATGCCTCGATTGGGGGAGTTTCATGCCCAGTCGGGAGCCGATGTTCGTTTATCGACAGCAGGTGGCCCGGTGTTACTCGGTCGCAGTGGTTTGTCTCTGGCGATCCGGCGTGATGATTTTCCCCTGACCGAAAACTACACCAAAACCACTTTGGTGGAAGAATGGGTAGGGCCGGTCATGAGCCCTGAGTATTGGCAACAGATTTGTACTGAATCTGCGTCGCTTAAAATGTTGCACAGTCAGACCCGGCCGGAGGCTTGGCAAGAGTGGCAGGCGATGGCGAATCATGCTCCATTAAGTCATCAGCACAATCAAACGTACGCGCATTTTTATTTTTGTTTGCAGGCGGCAGCCGATGGGCTCGGCGCAGCGATTGGCCCGTATCCACTGGTCATGGACGATTTGCAAAGTGGCCGTTTGGTAGCACCGTTCGGTTTTGTGCCTTCCGGACACGATTATGTGTTGTTGGGCTTACCTGAGGAAAGTTCGCCCTTGGTTACGGCCTTCGAACAATGGCTTACGAAGCGCATATCGGCCTGCGTGCCTGAACAGGCATCAATACAATAAACACATACGGATGAAAGAAATTGAGCAGTAGAACGGTTATATCCAACGAAGCGCTCTAGACTGTGACCCATTCATCACACCTTAGTGCTTGATTTTGACAACCAGGAGACCTCAATGGAACTGAATGCAATTGCTGCTCATCACGCCGCTATCACTCAAAAACTGAATCAAATCGCCACCGACTCTGGGCTTCACTCGCTGTTGGTGATGCAGTCGATGCCCAATGAAATGGTGGTATTTGCCGCCAATACTCAAGAGATCTACAGCCCGGGAGATGCGGGCCCGAAAAGCAATCAAGCCGGTTGCCATGAGCTGTATTGTGAACGTGTCATCGATACGAATCAGCCGTTATTGGTTGGAGATGCCCGAACCGACGCTGAGTGGCAGGGTAATGAAGATCTGGTGAAATTCGATTTAGGTACTTATTACGGTGTGCCGATTCATTGTCAGGGTCAAGCGGTTGGTACCGTGTGTGCACTTAACCGCTCGCCCGTCGATTTTCATCAGGGTCGTCCGAGCGTCGTTGAACAAATTGATGCGCTGAGAGCGGAGATCGAAGCGCTACTCAATCAGGAATCTGCTCGGTGAGGTCATCTAACGCTGGCTGAGAAAGGCATCAGTGATGCCTTGATAAAGGCTGTCCACACTCGGATGGTCTGAGAGGTGGTCGAACAGCGGCGTGTGGACATCCGCAAGAATGTCAGCGGTTTGGCCACTGAGTCGATTGCATACCCGTATCGGCTCAACGATTTGCGCCAGGTTTGCCTGCAACAGAATACAGGCCTGCGCCAAGACCACTTGTCCTCCGCCTTTCTTTAGCAGCACCCGCTGTGCCGTGCCGACCACTTTTTGCCCGGCGATATTCAGGTTGTAGTCACCGTCGCAGTAGGATCCCGGAGTGGCATGAATGTCGGTACGCACTCCGAATTGAGTAAAAAATCGCTTCAGAACGTCACACAAATGGAGATACGCGGCTTTTATGTCATAAAGCTGATTGTCCGGCCAGTGGTAGATGTGGGACAGATTAATAATGCCCGGAAGCTGTGGTACCGGCGCCCCTCCGGTTTTTCGTTCGACCAACTTCCAGCCAAGGCGGGCGATTGCGCTGTCTAATTCTGCGGTTCTTGGCCATTTTTTTCCGGCAGGAAGCACCACCGTTGGGCTTTTGGCTTGCCAAAGCAGTAGAACCTGAGAAAGCGCGCCGGATTGTACCTGGCTGAGCAGTTCACTTTCTTTGCGAAATGCGTCTTCAGCTTCAATGCTGAGATAACGTATGAGTTTGTTCTGAGTGGCCAAATCAAGCTCCTAAAGCGGGGAGAGACAACACCATGTTGACCTGAAAGCCAGAGATTCGCAACCATTTGATCTCTATACACAAGCTGTTAACTTAATGACGTCACCACAAGGCCAGATTCGATTTGCCGGAGAAGATCATGAATCAACAAACACTGGACAGTATCTACGAAAAAATCATTAACGATGAGGATGCCCGAGCCTGTAAAGCCATTCCAGATTCAGCGTGTCGTGAAGTGCCGGGCAACTTTATTAAGATGATTGTGGCCCAGTTTCTGACCAAAGTGGGTGATGCGTTGATCAATCCGAAAGTTACCTTACCCTGGATTCTGCAAAGCATCGGGGCGCCTGTGTATCTGATCGGTTGGCTGGTGCCGATTCGTGAATCGGGATCGCTGATCCCGCAACTGAGTATCGCTCACTATATTCGCCGTATACCAGTGCGCAAATGGGTGTGGGTGGCAGGCAGCATCTTACAGGCGCTCTCCATTTTTGCGATTGGATTTATTGCTCTGACCATGACGGGCGTGGCCGCTGGTTACGCTGTGATCGCTGCATTGGTCGTATTTAGCCTGTCACGTGGTCTTAACTCGGTGGCCTCCAAAGACATTCTCGGTAAAACCATTCCCAAATCCCAACGCGGTCAGGTGAACGGCTGGTCATCCAGTTCAGCTGGTTTGGTGACCCTGATATTGGCCAGCTTGCTCGGGCTGTCCTGGTGGTGGCAAGTGGAACCAAGCGAACGCTTTTATGGGGTTAGTCTCGCTGCGGCTGGAGGCGTTTGGCTACTGGCCGCGTTGGTGTATGCAAGGATCAATGAATATGCCGGTGAAATTGACGGTGGAAAAAGCGGTATGCTCGAAGCGTTTAAACAACTGGCGTTGCTGAAAACCGATCCAACTTTTCGTCGTTTTGTCATTACGCGTACGCTGTTCCTGTGCTCGGCGCTCAGTGCCCCATACTATGTGGTGCTGGCACAGCAATCATTTGGCAATCAACTGTGGGTATTGGCGCTGTTTATGTTTGCCAGTGGATTGGCCTCTTTTGTGTCCGGACCGTTTTGGGGACGCCTGTCCGATCGTTCCAGCCGAAGTGTGATGATCATGGGCGCGACCATGAGCGCATTGATCGGTGTTGTGCTGTTTGTGTGTGAGCAATGGCTGAATGGCTCGTCTGCCCCGGTTTACTTGCTGCCAGTATTGTATTTTTGTGTCTGCATTGCGCACGACGGTGTGCGTGTCGGGCGCAAAACGTATCTGGTTGATATTGCTGAAGGCGACCGACGTACCAGCTATGTCGCAGTCAGCAACACGGTGATTGGTTTGATGCTAATGTTGATGAGTTCGATTGGTGCGCTGTCGCATGTGATCAGCTTGTCATCGCTCGTGCTGGTATTTTCAGTCGTCACTCTGCTCGGTGTGGTCATGGCGAAGCAACTGCCCGAAGTGAGTCACTGATTCGCCATGACACGACGATGCCGCTGATACGCACAAGTTACGCGGGGTTGGTCTAGAGTATCAGCCAGCCCAACACCAGCGCGACAAGACACATGACAAATAACGGCAGACGCCTCGGAGAGCGTTGACTGACCGATTTTACCGGTACTGGTTGGGGATCTTCCTGGAATGTTTTCTTATGCAGCTCTGGTATGTAATCTGAGGAGCGGTCTAAGTGATACATAGTGACCTCGTGTATGCGTGATTCAATGATTGCGTTGAGCTAAGAATCCTTAAATGACCTTTTTTGTGCAATTGAAAACCAAAAGGTATCTATATATGATTCCTTATGGGCAGTTTGAAGATACAAGAGGGCAAGGTGGAGCCGTTACACAGTGAGATTTGTCGCCAGCTTAAGCTGGAATTGAAACGCGCAGGCGTCTCGTATAAAGCGCTCAGTGAGCATCTTGGTGTGTCTGAAGTCAGTGTGAAGCGGCTGCTCAATCAACAGCAGCCGCTGTCCATTTCCAGAGTGTGTGATATTGCTGATTTAGTTGGGGTATCGGTATCGCAGATCATGGCCAGAGCGGAAGAGGCGGTGTCCGCGGTGCCGGTTTTTAGCGATGAACAGGACGCTGCACTCTATGAGCATCAGGAGCTGTATACCTTATTGGATCATATGATTTCAGACCGAGCCGATGCCGATTGGTTGATGAAAAAGTACGATTTGGATGAAGCGTCGATGTATTTGTATCTGCGCGACCTTGAAAAGCTGGGATTGATTAACCTCATCAGTGGGCTACGATTTCGTGTGGCTGTGCCGAGGCACATTGCATTTTCAGAGTCGCATCGTTTTCCGAGTTATTTTAAGAATCAGGTGCTGGAAGGGCTGAAAGAGCGCGTGCAATGTATTAAGCAGGACAACAAATCAGCCTATTTTATTACCTCTAAACTCAGGCTGACTGAAGAGGAGTTTCAGCAATACAACCTCGGGTTGGAGGCCATGATGATGGACGCGTTACAGTTATCGCAGTCGCGCGATGTCAACACTCCGGGAACGGATGAGTACACGATAGCCGATCTTGGCGCGAAAGGGCGCTTTCATCCAGAGTTGAAGAAACCTCACCGCAGGCGGTAATTCGCGTCGACGCGAAACGATTCTTCTCAGCACTACTGATATCTGAAAAAGCACCGGGAATATCCCGGTGTTTTTGTTTCTCTGTCCTTTGCTTACAGAGCGTTGAGCACGTCCGCCAGACGACGAACAGCCTCGGTCAGCTCTTTGGGTTCGGCGTTGGTGAAGTTCAAACGCAATGCGGCCGGTGCACCTTCTGGTTGAGGGTAGAAAACAGGGCTTGGTACCACCGCGACTCCGTTGGAAAGCAACGTTTTGGCAAGTGCAAAAGTGTCACATTGGGGAATAGACAGCCAGACAAACATGCCACCGTCGATAGATTTGAGTTCACAGGTATCAGGCAACAGAGCACTTAGGGTTTCATGCAGAACCTCGTAGCGTGACTTGTACAACTGACGAATGTTTTCCATGTGCAGATCGAAGTTGTCATGCTCCAGCAAGCCGAGCAGCAATGCCTGCATTGGAACGCTAGAGTGCAGATCCGCGCCTTGTTTTACTTTAATCAGTGGTGCCAGGTACTCTTTTTTACCGGAAACCGCACCGATGCGTAGCCCCGGCGAGGCTATTTTAGAAAAAGAGCGCAATACGATAGAGTGCTGAGGGCAGAAATCCGAGACCAGAGGTAACGCGTCACCCCGGAAACGGAGTTCACGATAAGGGGCATCTTCGATAAAGGCGACGTTATAGCGCTCACACAAATCGGCGACTTGTTGGCGTGTGTCCAGCGCCCAGCAAACACCGGTCGGGTTGTGAAAGTCCGGTACAGCGTAAAAAATTTTAGGCTGACGGGTCTTAAACACTTCCTCTAATTGCGTTACATCTGGGCCGAATGCCGTTTGAGATACGGTAGCAATATCAGCCTGAACCAGACCAAAAACCTGCATCGCACCAAGGTAGCTCGGTGCTTCCATGA
This sequence comes from Vibrio sp. V39_P1S14PM300, assembly GCF_009904765.1. NCBI lineage: Bacteria > Pseudomonadati > Pseudomonadota > Gammaproteobacteria > Vibrionales > Vibrionaceae > Vibrio > Vibrio sp. V39_P1S14PM300. The sequence goes on along the minus strand of NZ_WXWP01000299.1, from coordinate 12,517 downwards.
CAACCACATCACCGGGGTTGATGTAAGCACGTGCAATCAGATCCAGCCCTTGTTGAGAGCCGGTACATGCCATGACATCGTGGCTTTCCGGCAGTGCAAAACGTACTTTTAGGTGCTCGAGTAGCGGCCCATAACCTGCGGTCGCGCCATATTGGAAAACGTGCGCCATATTGGCCATGTTTTCAAGCGTCGGCTTCATTAACTCGATAGGAAATGTCTTCTCATCTGGCAAGCCGCCGGCCAGAGAAATAACGTTCTTATCACTGGCTGCGGCCAGAATTTCTCTGATGTACGACGATTGAATCTGTTGCAGAGAGTGAGTAATTTCCATGTTGTGTTCCTGTATTTATTCGAATTTTATGATAGTTCGATAGTACAAGTCGTTGCGTTGGTTTGTTTGTCCATTTATGCTCTTCAACATGTCTATTTATGCTATTTAGTCGATGAGTCAGCAACACATATCCCGAATCAATGACGTGCTTTACCATATTCACCGCGACATCAGTGGTGCGCTCTCTGCAAAAGAACTGGCCGATGTCGCGGCGTATTCTGAACAGCACTTTCACCGTATTTTTAAACAAGTGGTTGGCGAATCGATTCATCAGTATGTGCGAAGAACGCGCATGGAATATGCCGCGAATCAACTGATGTTTGATCCGCGGTCGTCGGTATTAGAGATCGCCAACAAGTGCGGTTTTAACTCTTTGTCTTCGTTCAGCAGGGCCTTCAAGGCCACTTTTGAGATGGCGCCTGGCCAATGGCGCCAGCATGATCTTCAGGTGTCGGACAAACCGTATCTGAAAGATCCTGAAGTGGCTGCTGGCTATCATCGTGTGTACGGAAAACCCTTACCATCGCCGAAAATCATTGAAACACCTGAGCGCATGACGGCGTATGTTCGCCATCAGGGTTACAATAGGTCTATTAGGAACAGCTGGCTGATTTTAAAAGCCTGGGCTAACGCCGAGCAGCGAGATTTCGCAACGCAGTTTGGTTTGCACCATTCCAATCCCGCGTGGATAGAACTAAACCAATGCCGTTATGTCGCGTGTATTGAGATTGATAAACCCATCAAACTTCGTGGAATCGTCAACCAGATGACCATTCCGGGCGGTTTGCATGCCGTGTTCTGCTTGCGTGGCGTTTATGGGGAGTTGCTGCCACAAATCAGCATGGTGCTGGAAACCTGGTTACCTGGCTCTGGGTTCAAGCTCGGTGCGACGCCTGCGTATGTCCACTATCATCAGAATCACTTCCTGAACGACAACGAACAGTTCGAACTCGATTTTTACTTGCCAATCAGCTTTTTCTGATCGCCGCCTGCAATATCGTTCAATACCCATTGGGCAGGGAGGATTACGCTTGTCAAAAAGTGAGGAGCGTAATCATGGACAATGTTTGGATTGCAATGGTGGTGTTTGCATTCGTAGGGGCGGTGACGCCGGGGCCGGTCAATATCTTGGCAACCAGCACGGCAGTCAGCCGCGGGCTATCAGCGGCGTTAATGCACGTAGCGGGCGCCTCCATCGCTTACGCCCTGGTGGTGTATTGTTCAGGCAGTGTGCTGCAAAGCGTATTGAGCCGCCTACCGAGACTGGAGTTTGGGTTGCAGTGTGTCGGTAGTGTCTTTTTATTCTATCTGGCATACAAAATTTATACTGCGCCAGTGACAGCGGTTGGCGAAGCGGGCGCCACTGTCTCCGGCTTCTGGACAGGGTCTATGACTCAATTTCTTAATCCCAAAGCCTGGTTGTATGCTGCCTCGGGTGTGAGTTTGTATGTGCTTGGGCAGACGCAGCAGGATGTGTGGCTCATCCATTTCACATTAGTGTCGTTAGTGGTGTGTCTGTTCGGCGTCGGTATTTGGGCCGTAATTGGAAGAATGTTGTCCGGATATCTTGAAAATCCGTTTCAACAACGTACTTTTAACAGAGGAATGGCTGTATTGCTCGGCTGTTCAATTGGTCTGATTTGGCTGTAAACACAAGGATGATTCATGAAAAAGGACCGGAGTGCCCATTTCAAGCTAAGTACGCAGTTGCCTTGGGTTGAGTTGCGGGTCGCTGACAACAGTTCGGCGTGTTACGAGGCTCATTCACACGATGAGTTTTCTTTCGGAATCATCGATCAGGGCGAGGCCCTGTATCTCAATCGCGGCAGGCGGCATACCATCGGAAAAGGTGACATTGTCACGATTAACCCTGCGGATGTACATGCGTGCAATCCGCATCAAGGGCTTTGGTCTTACCGGATGTTGTTTGTCGATACTCGCAAAATGGGAGAGTGCCAACAGGAGGTGTTGGATGATGTATCATTTGACTACCAGCCATTTCGCTACGATCTGGAGCGTAATCCGTACCTCAAACAAGACTTTCTCAACTTGTTTTCAGCCTTACATTCAGAGAGTGATCGGTTGACCGCAGAGAGCCAGTTGTTCCGGTTTATTGCGCGCAGCTTCCAGCTCAAAGATGTATCTCGGACACAGGTTCCGTTAGATGTACCGGGCATACAAAGAGTGCGTGATAAATTGCTGGATGAACTCGATTCTGCGCATCAACTTAGTGAACTCGCTGAGGAGGCCAACATGAGCCGTTACCAACTGTTGAGGGCGTTTCAACACCATTTTGGTTTGTCACCGCATGCCTATCTGATGGATGAGAAAATCAAACGCTCTAAGGTGTTACTGAAACGAGGTCAAGACATCGCGGGCGTGGCGCTGTCTCTGGGGTTCTCTGATCAAGCGCACTTTCAACGCCAGTTTAAACGTAAAGTGGCGGTCACACCGAAATACTATCAGTCTCATTTCGTTTAACCTGACGCTGACGTCTCAATGTCTAAAATTGACGATTTTTTGTCCTGCTTTCATGCCTGAGTTGGCATCATATTCCGTGATCAAGTGCTACATTGATTGATGAGATAACCATCCCTTCCATTTATCTGAACGGTTAAAAGAGGTAGATATGTTAGGCGAAAATCACTCACTGACTCACGAATTTCCAGAACATCTGGATACCATCACTGAGCTTTGTAAACTTGACGAAAGCTTTGCTCAAAATGCCAAACACTATGATGCTCTGGATAAAGAGATACGGGTTCTTGAACTAAGAGGGGCTCCTATCGACGACAGGGCCATGAACCAGCTTAAAATGGAGCGCGCAGAGTTAAAAGATACGCTTCATCGTCATCTGGTCAACGGCAAATAGTGACGCAGGGTAGTATCTCTCATTGGCCGCCTGTCTAGGCGGCTTTTGACTTTCTGACAGTTATCCATCGGCGGGTGTTGGTTATTCTGCTGGCTGAACGGGTAAGATTTCATCAACCTCGCCTGAGAGATTTATTGAACTCCGACCACTGGTCGCCTGTGTACTCCTAGAGATGCAATAACACAGGAGTATACAGTGCGTAAGATCTTAGCTTTAGCGGCAGCGTTCATGCTGGCAGGGTGTGTCAGTCCTCATTCAGTGGCGGACAACCGGGAGTGTGTCGGTGTGATGTCGTCTGAAGATGCGTATGGCTACCTTAATCCCAACCATTACACCATGCAGGTCCTGGCGCTGAGACAAGAAAAGGATGTCAAAGATTACATCCGCTATATCGACCCAAAACATCCGGTATGGGTAAACTGGAAAGCGAGCCGGGGTACACGCTGGTATACCGTTACGGTAGGCGATTTCGCAACCAAGCAAGAAGCATACAACGCGCTTTCATCGCTACCGGGCAAAGTGAAGCAGTCGCAGCCCTTTGTGATCAGTTTTGCTGAAATGAAACGTAAGCAACAGACGAACGTCGTCCGGATGCGTTGATCATCCGCTTAATCGATGTTTGCTGGTTAGGTGGATGCAGCATTCACCTGAATGTCATACCAAGCCCTCAATTGAGGGCTTGGTTGTTATTTGGGCGATGAATGTGGTGCATCGCCTCTTATCATGCTCAGTAAGCTATAGTAATTAAAGACAAAATATTGAGTGCAGCTTGCAAACTTTGGCGTATGATAATTCTTTTGAGGAGGTATGAATGGGGTTTAACGAAGTCATTTTAGCCGATTCTATTTACCTTCCACCTTTCCTGCGAGTTGTGTTGCTTGGCCTGTTGATTTGGGCCGTGTTACATCAAATACTCCGACCTGTTCTGCACTCTGGCCATATCTGGCATCCGTCACTGGCTGACTTGTCACTTTTTATCATCAGCCTGGCTGCGAGTCTGAAAATTTTGATGTTGTGAGGGAATCCAATTGCAATTCATTAAACGTTACGGCTTAACCATAGTTTTAACGCTCATCGCGATTTTCATGGCACAGTGGATTTGGCATTACTACATGGCGGCGCCTTGGACGAGGGATGGGAAGATCAATGCCGACATCGTCAGTATCTCTTCTGACATCGCCGGCAAAGTTACGGAAGTCCGGGTAAAAGATAATCAGCTGGTAAAGCGGGGAGATATCTTGTTTGTTATCGAGCCCCAGCCTTATCAGATTGCTTTGGAACAGGCGAAAGCCTCGTTGCAACGTGCGACAGCGGAACAAATCAAAGCGGAACACATTGCCAAGCGGCGCAGAAACATGCCATCGGGCACCATACCGGCTGAGAGTATTGATGATGCGATCAATGACGCGCTGGCGGCAAAAGCCGCTGTTGCAGAAGCGCAAAGTGCAGTAGACCATGCCACTTGGTCACTGGAAAGAAGTCAGGTTGTGGCTCCAACCGATGGCTACGTGACCAACCTTAAAGTGCGTCAGGGCCACTACACCCAAGTGGGAGAGTCACTGGTGGCGCTGGTCGACAGTGAATCATTTTATGTCACCGGTTATTTTGAAGAGACCAAGCTTAGCCACATTCAGGTAAACGATAGAGCCAAAATCACGTTATACAGCAACGATGAAACCCTGACTGGTGTGGTGGAAAGTATCGGCCGGGCGATTGCTGATCAGAGTGTCGACAGCGCCAGTTCACTCATTCCGTCCGTTAAGACCAATGTTCCCTGGATTCGGCTGGCGCAGCGCGTACCGGTTCGCATTAAACTGAATACGTTACCTGCACACGCCCTGTTGGTTGTCGGCACCAGTTGCACTGTGGTTGTCACTCCTCAATGAATAAGGCGTTAGCTACCGTGTTTCAAAAGCTGCCCTGGCGAGATACGCCTTGGGGGGCTGCCAGTCCGGATTTGTGGCGCAGTAGTCTGAGGATTGCAATCGGAATGTGTCTGGCATTGGCGGTCGCATTTTACTTTCAGTTGCAACAGCCTTACTGGTCGATGGCCACGGTGGCGGTGCTGCGTCAGTCCACAACAGGTAGCTTATTGACGCGTTCACTCGCGCGGATCGTCGCTACGGTCGTTGGTGGAGTGATGGCGATGATCATCGCGGGCTGGACCATGAATGAACCCTGGCTTTTGGTATTCTGTGCTGCGTCCTGGCTGGCGCTGGTGTCTTACGTGTCTTCGATTCAGGTTCGGGACAACGCCTACGGCATCGCTATCATGGGGTACACCAGCTCGTTAGTGCTGTTCAGCTCGATCAACAGTGTCGGGCTGGAATCTTTGTATTACACCACCAATTGGCGGATCAGCGAAGTGATCGTAGGCATTGTCTGCTCTGCGTTGATGCTGGCGATTATGCCAGATTCATCGAACGACAAACTCAAATTGCACCAGGCTTTAAGTGCAATGCGTTCGCAACTGCTGGATCACGCCATCGAGATGTGGCGTGAAAAGGAAAGCGACAAAGCGGTCTCCGTCTTGTTGGGGTTTGTCGGCAGAATCATGTCGGTCAATCTGCTTCGGGTTCAGGCGCTGTGGGGAAATCTGGAGTCCCGGCGTAATAAAGCAGTACTGAATTATCTGATGCATTTATTGTTTCGGATGCACTCGCAGTTGACGGCAATGCGGCGCTTTTTTATTGATTGGGAAGAGAAACCAGAGAGCCTCAGAAGCCATGTCCGGGAGTATCTGGATTTACTCAAACAGCCTGAACCGTGTCGTTACCAGGTGGCGCGCGTATTGGCGAAAATGTATCCCGACGCACGCAACGATCATCGTTACTATACGATCTGGGAACGCTTGCAACATTTTCAGCAATTGCAGTTCAGTTATCTGCGTTGGCTAAAGCACCTTAATGCACCGCAAGCCTCAAAGCTTCGCGCTGAGCCTCCCAAAGGCACCCGAGTTGAAGACATTATTGAGCACAAACAGGCGGGTTATAACGCGCTGCGCACGTTTGCTGTGATTGTCGTATCTTGCGCGTTTGTTATCGGCACACAATGGGACAAAGGCAGCTCATTCATGTCGCTGGCAGCCATGATGTGCATTATGTTCTGTACCCGCCCGTACCCACATTTGGTGATTGCGCCAGCGATTAAGGCCATTCTGGTGCTGGCGGTGTTCTGCTTTTTCTTCAAGTTTCTCGTATTAGTGCACGTCTATGACTTGAGTGTGTTTCTAATGCTGCTGTTTCCTTTACTGGTGACGATGAAACTGCTCGAAGGGTTGGCCGAGCCAAAGAACAAGGCTTTTATTCTGTTTCTTATCGTGATGTTAGGTTCATTGCTGATGATTACCGATCCGCCAGTCTACGATGTTCAGTCTTACCTGAATTCGGTATTGGCGATGTCTCTTGGTCCGTGTCTGGCGCTGCTGTCATTTGCGCTCATCCAGCCTCACAAAGACAAAGAGTGGGGAGCTTCTATCATTGACATTATTCGTCGTCAGTTTAGTGGTCAGTTGAGGGCAAGACCACGAATGAATGAAGAGCATTTTGCGGCGTTTATTTACCAGCACGTCAACCTCGCGTTGCAACGTAAGGACATGACCGTCAGGAAGTGGGTTTTACGCTGGGGCGTTGTGATGATCAATGTTGATCATGTTTTGTGGTGTTTACGGCGTTGGCATTCTCGCGATCCTGTACTTCAGGAAGCCAAACGCCAGGTCATGGCGGAGGTGAGTAAGGTGATTATTCGCGACGCTTATGATCGCAAACAAATCGACGAGCTGGTGGCACGATTAAAGGCAATGATAGACGGGCTGGTCACACATCACAGCTCGGAATATCGAATGTTGGCCAGCATGGTCTGGCGTTTGCGATGTGCGTTATTGCCATTATCAACCGCGAATATGACGCCACAAGAGTTGGCTGATCATTAACTCAGTGCTCCCTTATTTCTGTTCCACAAGAGGGGGCTGCGACAGTATTCTAAACCAATAACCAATAACCAATAACCAATAACCAATAACCAATAACCAATAACCAGGATGACTATGTATACAGGGAAATGCCATTGCGGCAACGTCACGTTGACCATTCCACGTTTAACCGAGACCACAACCAGTTGCAACTGCTCGATCTGCCACCGCTATGGCGCATTGTGGGGGTACCTGACTTGTAATGAGGTCCAGGTGGATATCGGGCAGTTTGGTCTGGGCAGTTACGAACATGGCGACAAATGCATTAGCTTTAAACATTGTAATCAGTGCGGTTGTGTGACGCACTACACCGCAACGGAAGCGTGGGATAGTGATCGTCTGGCGGTGAACTATCGGATGTTTGACCCCGGAGAGGTGGCGAACATCGATGTCCGCTATTTTGATGGCGCTGACAGCTGGACGTTTCAGGATTAATACCCGTTCACTATCAGCGATACTCCAGGAGCCACTGCTTGAATAGGGTTTGCGCTTTGGTCTCAGTTTGACTTTGGAGTTTTGTTAGCCAGTAGGAGCCGTTGTCGAGAAAGATATCGAAGGGTTGGATGAGCTTCTCTTCCATGAGTGTTTTTTCAAACATAACGGGAGGCGCTAATGCAATCCCGAATCCCTGAATTGCGGCTTCAATCATCGAAACGGATGAATCAAAGGTGATGCTGTTGAATCTGGACTTAGGTAGCGGTATATGGGCTTGTTGAAACCACAACGCCCACTCCTCAGGATTGTATGAACGCAGCAAGGTGTAGCCCAGAATGTCCTGCGGTTTCTCTAAGTGATGGCCGATCGTTTTGTTGCAAAGCACAGTTAAAGGGGCAGGAAACAAATGCCCTGCTTCGGTCGCATGCCATCTGCCTTTGCCATAACGAATAAAGAAGTCCAGCCCTTCGGACACGGGATCCGCCACGTTGTTGTTGGTCGAGATTCTGACATCGATATAGGGAAAACGTTCATTGAAGTCTTTGATTCTTGGGAGCAACCAGTTCAGAGCGAAGGTGCCCACCGCACCAACACTGACCACTTCTCGGTGAATTCCTTGTTCAAGCATTTCTAGCGTATCGGTCATACTGTCAAACGCATTTTTAACCACCGGCAATAACATCATTCCTTCATCGGTCAGCGCTAATCCCCGCGGAAGACGATAAAACAGCGCTCCCCCCAGTTGCTGTTCCAACATCTTAACCTGCTGACTGATCGCCGCCTGCGTGACACAGAGCTCGATAGCGGCTTTGGTGAAGTTCAAATGCTTAGCAGAGATAAGAAATGCCCTCAGGGCATTCAACGGTAGATGTGTGATGTTCATGATTAGATCTTAGTTAAACTTATGGCTGAGTTTAGTTTTAACACATTGTTCTCTGATACGTCTATCCTTACGATTGGTGTGTTTCTAGAGTGATATATATTAAAAATCAATAAGTAATAGTTATAAATGGAGAGGTTCACTTCAATGTGTGTGAGAAAACTAACCATCAATGCAATAGCTCTGGCTATGTTGTTTGCGCCTGCCGTTAACGCGGCTGGCGTGGGAGAAAAACTAAAAAGCGAGGTCGACAAACAGGCTCAAGCATTGATGCAGAACTATCATATTCCGGGTATGGCGTTTGGTGTTGTCATTGAGGGGAAGGCGTATTTTTACAATTACGGTGTGGCTGACAAAGCGCAAAACCAGCCTGTGTCTGAAGCGACGATTTTTGAGTTGGGTTCGGTCAGCAAAACATTCGCAGCCACGCTGGCGAGCTACGCGCAGGTGAAGGGGCAACTGTCGTTAACGGATACGGCGGAGCAACACATGCCAGAACTGAAAGGCAGCACTATCGGTGCGCGAACCTTGCAAGAGTTAGGAACGTACCTCGCAGGCGGGTTACCGTTGCAGTTTCCAGATGCGGTGAAAAACAATCGGGATATGGTTCAGTACTATCGGAATTGGGGCGAAGTGTACCCAAGCAACACTAAAAGGCTCTATTCGAACCCCAGTATCGGTCTGTTTGGCTATATCGCCGCGTTAAGCCTGAAAGAGGACTACGCGTCCGTTATGGAAAAAAATGTGTTTCCAGCACTGAGTATGTCCAATACCTACATCAATGTGCCGGATAGTAAAATGAAAGAGTATGCATTTGGTTATAACGCGAACGGCGAAGCCGTGAGAGTGAATCCGGGTGTACTGGATGCAGAGGCGTATGGGGTCAAGTCTACCAGTTCGGACATGGTACAGTACATCAAAGCCAACCTGGGGTTGGCCGTGGTCGCACCTGATATGCAGCAGGCACTGGTCAATAACCGGATCGGCTTCTATCAGTCCCGTACTTTTACGCAAGGTTTAGCGTGGGAGATGTACCCGTACCCCAGCCAACTCAATGCCCTTTTGGAAGGAAACTCGACGGATGTGGTCATTAAGCCTCAACCAATTCAGATCAACATGCCGCCGACACCACCGACGAACGAGGTATGGGTCAACAAAACAGGCTCGACCGGTGGATTTGGTGCCTACGTGGTCTACATTCCAAGCCAAGAAGCGGGTATCGTGATTCTTGCCAATAAAAACTACCCAAATCAGGAACGAGTGAAAGCGGCATTCCATATTCTGCAGGCAGGATTAGAGCAGTAAGCGCAACCAGGGTCGATAACGTTTGAACACTCATGTCCGCGGTTGGCGAGCATGAGTGTTTGTTTATTGAGCCAATAGGATGGTGAACACGGAACCCTGATTAATCTGCGACGCCAACTTCAACTGACCACCTAAATTCTCGGTCATCGCTCTGGCGAGAGAAAGTCCGAGGCCATAACCCTCAACATTACTGCGGCTTGCATCCACACGATACAGACGCTCAAAGATCAGATCTTGATATTGGGGGGCGATACCGATTCCGGTGTCCGTGACCTGAATCTTTATCTGGTTATCGTCGGTTCGTTGGGCGCTGAGCGTAACCTGACCGCCAGATTGTGTGTACTTGATGGCATTATCAACCAGGTTCACCAGCACTTGAGTCAGTTTGTCCGGATCAGACTGTACTACCAGTGCTTCGTCGGCGGTAACGCGCAATTCGATCTGCTTTTCGTCAGCCACATCTTCATACCAGCTGGCTACAGTATGCATGACCTGATGGAGGTCGGTGGCCTCGTATTGTGCTTGCTGCTTCCCAGTGAGTTCGTCATTCAGTTTCATCAATGCAGTCAGCATGTTACTCGCTTGCATGGCGTATTCGGCGCAGTCAGCCAGGGCATGTTGGGTTTTGTCTGCATTGTTCTCATCCGTTAACGCCGATTGGGCGCAAAGTGTGATCCTTGATAGTGGCGTGCGGATATCGTGAGCAATGGCGTCCACCGTGGTGTTCAGGGTCGTCGTGACATGATGAAGTTGCGTAATCGCATCATGAACGCTGGCGCTGATTACACTCAGGCCTTGCAGGTCAGCACGTGGTGGGTCGGCGATGTCCAGATTGCCGTGACGTAATTTGTGTAACATATCGCCCAACGTCACTAGTGGTGACATCGCGCGATGGATGATGCGTCGGGTGAACAGGGTGGTGATGCCAATTAGGACAAGCATTGCGTAGAAGGTCATCAACCACTGTTTGTAGGCGATGGTGTAGCGCGCTTTGTTATCCAGAATCAGCCAAAAATCTTGGGTTTCACCGGTTATTTTCAATGACATGAACGGGCTGAATACGAAGGCGTTGAACCAGGATTGGTTGTCTGTGGTGTCGGTCGCCAGATCAATACGTCTTGGTATATTTCCATCACCAGCAATAAATCGGGGCACACTCAGGTCTCCTGTCGGTACAGCGAAGGCGGCAATGTTGTTTTCAATCAGGCGGTGTGGGTTCGCGGTTAAAACATGCACCAGACGCTCGGCGGAATCGTAGGTGAGAATACGTTGATACTCGGTCGCCATGGAGCTGAGAATTTTTCTCTCCGTACGGTACAAGTCAAAAAAAAACAAGGTACCGACGATCAGTTCAACCAATAGCAAACAGAGCAATAACAACGACATAAATCGCAGCAGTAGAGTGCGCCGCGCTTTAATCAGCGCTTGCTCAATGTTGTGATTTGAGGACATAGCCGACTCCCCGCAGTGTATAAATCATCGGGTGCTCAAAACCTTTGTCCACTTTCCCTCTCAGACGACACACCAGTACATCGACCACATTGGTTTGTGGGTCAAACTGGTGGCCCCAAACGTATTCCAGAATAGCCGTTTTGGTGATGACTGTTTCCGGATGTTCCATCAGTAGCTTAATCAGCATGAATTCACGCTGATTAAGGTGTACCGGGATGTCGTTACGTTTGAGCGAGTGTCTGAGCAAATCAAGAGATAGTTCGTCATAGCTCAGTTCATGCGGATTGGTTTGTTGCTGTTTGCCTCGGCGTGTCAGTGACTGGCAGCGTGCCATGAGCTCAGGAAAGGCGAATGGCTTGACCAGATAATCATCCGCACCGGATTGCAGACCTTTAACACGCTCTTCTACGGAATGCTTGGCGCTGAGAATGATCACCGGTGTGGTGTGGCCTTCTCCGCGAAGTTGGGCCAGGACTTCAAAACCATCTTTTTGTGGCAGCATAATATCCAACACAATGACATCGAAGGATTCACTCACGGCCTGATACAGGCCATCGACGCCGTTGTTGGCGTGTGTGATGGCGCAGCCTTCCTGTAGAAAACCATTGGTTAGAAAGTGTGCGATGTGTGCATCATCTTCAATTAATAATATTTTCATGGTTTTCCCGTCATTCTCTGCCACCAACTCAACTCACTTCACACTTTACCAACAACCGGGTTTGAATATAACCAACATTACATCTTCGTAATGTTGGGGAAAGTCTGCGGTAATAGACGATTCGTTAGCATGTTACTGCTGAATAAGACAACCTATGACAGGAGTAAACATGAAAAACATCAAATTAACGTTACTGACGGCTTCTATGAGTTTTCTGGCTTTGTCCGGCAACGCGTTGGCTGCCAACCAATCTCATACCGTGTCCGTCACACAAATTTCATCTAAGAGTGCATTCTTGCTGGCTCAGGATGCGGTCAACCAGTGTGAAGCGAAAGGGTACAAAGTTTCTGCCACGGTAGTCGATGTGTCGGGTCAGGTATTGGCGCAGCTTCGTTCTGATGGTGCCGGTATACACACGCTGGATAGCTCGCGTAAGAAGGCGTTTACCGTTGCCAGTATGAAACAACCGTCAGGTAATCTGATGAAGCTGGTTGCTGAAAAGCCAATTATGCAACCACTGCAAAATATGGATGACAATCTGCTGTTTCTGGCAGGGGGCGTTCCGTTGCAACTCAATGAGACGTTCATTGGTGCTATTGGTGTAGGCGGTGCTC
>NZ_WXWP01000065.1:0-4846 GCF_009904765.1 Vibrio sp. V39_P1S14PM300 | reverse complement strand
CTTCTCAATAGTTGATGTATGTCAAAGAGTCGTAGACAATACCCTGCCGTTTCATACGCCCAAGACCCTGTGTTTTGCCTATCGCTTTAATAGGCACGACCTATTATCTATTTGTAAGTGGCGCTGCTAACGTTGCGCATACTGATTTAAGTACCTCGCCCTTATAGGAAAGATGATGGTAATACCTGAAAATAGTAGCATCGTGATATTTGGTGCGTCCGGGGACCTGACTTACCGTAAGTTGATCCCTGCCCTTTACCACCTTTACGCGAATAAACAGCTTCCGGAATCCTTTGCGATTTTAGGCGTCAGCCGAACTGAATACAGTGATGAGTCATACAGAGAGAAGCTTAAGCGCTCGCTTCAGGAAATGGAAAAAACTGAACCAGAGACGCTGGATGCTTTTATCAACCACCTTCACTACCAGGCCATCAGCACTTCTGATACCCAAGATTACGCCAAACTGGTCACCCGCCTCGACCAACTGGCTAATGAATATAACTTCGAACAGCGTAATACGCTCTTCTATCTCGCAACCCCACCAAGCCTTTACAGTGTTATCCCTGCTAGTCTGGCCGCTCATGGTCTGAATGACGAGAGCAACGGCTGGAAACGTCTGATCATCGAAAAACCTTTTGGTTACGATCTGGAATCGGCGCGTAAACTGGATAAAGACATCCACGAGCATTTCCAAGAGCATCAGCTGTACCGTATCGACCACTATCTGGGCAAAGAAACCGTTCAGAACCTGCTCGTTTTTCGCTTCTCCAACGCGATGTTCGAACCACTGTGGAATCGCAACTACATTGAGTACGTAGAGATCACCGGGGCAGAATTCCTCGGCGTAGAAGAACGTGGCGGCTACTACGACGGCTCAGGCGCGGTACGTGACATGTTCCAGAACCACCTGCTGCAAGTGCTGGCCATGGTCGGTATGGAGCCACCGGCGCAAATTAACGCCGACGCAATGCGTGATGAAGTAGTGAAAGTGCTTCAGTGTCTGAAACCACTCGAAGAACACGATCTGCGTAACAACTTGGTGATGGGTCAGTACACCGGCTCTGATGTACGTGGTCAGTTCCTACCGGGCTACCGCGAAGAACCTGGCGTGGCAGAAGACTCACGCACCGAAACCTATGTGGGCCTGAAAGCCTACATCAACAACTGGCGCTGGAACGGTGTGCCTTTCTATGTGCGTACCGGTAAACGCCTGCCGACACGCGTGACGGAAGTTGTGATTCACTTTAAAGCCACGCCACACCCGGTGTTTGGCCAGAACGCACCAGAGAACAAGCTCATCATCCGTATCCAGCCAGACGAAGGCATTCAGATGAGCTTCGGCCTCAAAGAGCCGGGCGCCGGATTCAACGCTAAAGAAGTGAAAATGAACTTCCACTACGCGTCGCTGCAGGAAACTCAGATGCTGACGGCGTATGAACGTCTGCTGCTTGACGCACTGAATGGCGATGCCACTCTGTTTGCACGTAGCGATGCTGTGGAAGCTTGCTGGAAATACGTTCAGCCGATCCTCGATTTCAAACAGGATCCGCAGTCACTGTTTGGCTACGCTTGTGGTACCTGGGGGCCGAAAGAGTCTGACCAGTTACTGGAGCGCGATGGCCGCGCATGGCGCTTCCCTTGTAAGAACCTAACCGACACGGATTACTGCGAACTATGATCAATCACAAGATATTCCCGACGGCCGATGCCGTGGTCGAATCCCTAGCGAATGACATGAAAGCCTACAGTGAGTTGGGTCGCCCTGTGCACATCTCACTGTCTGGCGGCAGCACACCTAAAATGCTGTTTAAACTGCTGGCTTCTGACGCTTACGCCACCTCTATCCAGTGGCAGAACCTGCATTTCTGGTGGGGCGATGAGCGTTGTGTGGCACCGGATGATGCAGAAAGCAACTACGGTGAAGCGAACACATTGCTGTTCAGCCAAATCGACATTCCAGCAGGCAACATTCACCGCATCTTGGGTGAAAATGAGCCACAAGCTGAAGCGCAGCGCTTTGCACAAGAGATGACAGACGTCATCCCATCAGAGAGCGGCACGCCCGTATTTGACTGGATTTTGCTGGGTGTTGGCGCCGACGGCCACACCGCTTCCCTGTTCCCGGGCAAGACCAACTACGACGACGAGAACTTGTCTGTGGTTGCGAGCCATCCTGAATCCGGCCAGCTTCGCGTATCGAAAACCGCGAAAGTACTGGAAGCTGCAAAACGCATCAGTTATCTCGTTCTTGGCGCAGGTAAAGCCGAGATCGTTTACGAAATTCACACAACTCCGGCTGAAGATCTGCCTTATCCGGCAGCCAAAATCCAGTCTACAACTGGTGAAACGGAGTGGTATTTAGATTCAGACGCAGCAGCAAAGATTGCTTAAGCGCTTGCTTGTCGAAAGAGTAATTGGAGAGAAATAAAATGAAAGGTGATATCGGTGTAATTGGCCTGGCAGTAATGGGCCAGAACCTCATCCTGAACATGAACGACCACGGCTTCAAAGTGGTAGCGCACAACCGTACTGCGGCAAAAGTTGACGAATTCCTGGAAGGCCCGGCAAAAGACACTAACATCGTTGGCGCATACACGCTGCAAGAGCTGGTTGATAAACTGGAAGCACCACGCAAAGTGATGCTGATGGTTCGTGCTGGTGCGGTGGTTGACGCGTTCATCGATCAACTGGTTCCTCTGCTGGACAAAGGCGACATCATCATCGACGGTGGTAACACAAACTACCCAGACACTAACCGCCGCGTTGCAGCACTGCGCGAAAAAGGCATCCACTTCATCGGTACTGGCGTATCAGGCGGTGAAGAAGGCGCTCGTTTCGGACCGTCTATCATGCCAGGTGGCGCACCAGAAGCTTGGCCAGCAGTGAAACCTATCTTCCAAGCAATCTCTGCAAAAACGGATGCGGGCGAGCCATGCTGTGACTGGGTCGGTAACGACGGCGCTGGCCACTTCGTGAAAATGGTTCACAACGGTATCGAATACGGCGACATGCAGCTGATCACAGAAGCTTACCAGTTCATGAAAGATGGCCTGGGCATGACAGCCGACGAAATGCAGGCAGTGTTCGCTGACTGGAACGAAACTGAGCTGAACAGCTACCTGGTCGAAATCACTGCTGACATCCTTGGCTACAAAGATGAAGACGGTGAAGCACTGGTTGAGAAGATCCTCGACACTGCAGGCCAGAAAGGTACCGGTAAATGGACAGGTATCAACGCTTTGGATCTGGGTATTCCACTGACTCTGATCTCTGAATCTGTCTTTGCGCGCTGCCTGTCTGCACTGAAAGACCAGCGTGTTGAAGCAGAAAAACTGTTTGGCAAAACCATCACTCCGGTTGAGGGTGACAAACAAGAGTGGGTTGATGCACTGCGTCAAGCGCTGCTGGCTTCAAAAATCATCTCTTACGCACAAGGCTTTATGCTGATGCGTGAAGCGTCAAACGAAAACGGCTGGGACCTGAACTACGGTAACGTGGCTCTGATGTGGCGCGGTGGTTGTATCATCCGTTCTGCATTCCTGGGCAACATCCGTGATGCATACGAAGCGAACCCGGACCTGGCATTCCTGGGCTCTGATGATTACTTCAAAGGCATCCTGACCGGTAGCCTGGCCGCATGGCGTAAAGTAGCAGCGAAATCGCTGGAAACCGGTATTCCTATGCCATGTACGACGTCTGCCCTGACCTTCCTGGACGGTTACACCACTGCTCGTCTGCCAGCGAACCTGCTACAGGCACAACGTGACTACTTCGGCGCGCACACTTATGAGCGTACTGACCGTGCACGTGGTGAATTCTTCCACACCAACTGGACTGGTACAGGCGGTGACACGGCGTCGACTACGTACGACGTATAAGACGTAACTTGGAGCGGATTCAGCCCCAAGCCTACGCCTAAAATTTGAGCATCAAGGTGGATGTTAACAAGGTTAACATCCTCTATTTTTTGTCTACTCGGAAATTCCGGGGCCCGTGATCACCTCAGGGTGTTCAGTGGATAAATCTTGAATGAGAGATTTCGACGATGACTATCAATAAGTACTATGTCTTTGTTCCGCAGGCAGCGGACGGTGAAACACATAAGGAACATGAAGTTCAGTCCGAGAAGGAAACTCAACGTCAGGCGATGGTCAGACAGGCGCAGCAACAAGGCGGGTTGTAAGCATCGGTTTGATACAAAAAGAGCACCAAAAGGTGCTCTTTTTATTTCCCACTCAGAAAGCAAACTTAAGCGCGGTCTGAGCATTGAACTGCTCAGCATCCCGATAGGTGTTGTAACCACCGGACAGTTCCAGAGACACCATCTCTCCCAACATGAATTGCGACGTAAGCTTGTAGTCGTTCATTACGTGCTCATCCAGATACGAAATCCGATAGCGCGGCGTGAGCGCCAGAAACGGAGTTACAGCGTAAGCAAAGCCGATATCCGCCGCCCCCCCATACTCGTCAAATTTGGCAGAGCCACCGTTCTGATGATCCCGTTCAACTTGATAATTATTGACACCCAGGCTGTAGAAAAGAGAGGAACGCTGGTAATTTTGGTAACCACCCAGTGCCAAAAACGTATTACTGATGTCTGTATTCCCGGCCGTGGTTCCTTCGTATTCGATTTTTGCGTATCCATCTAATGCCTGAGGAGAGAAACTTGCAGTCGCATTCACACCAAACAGATCACGGGCACCTTTATTCTTGTAATCATCCCCAAGAAATGCCCCCAGACTATGGCTCTTTTGTTCCCCATATTGTAATCCCGCGCCAACATAACTGTACTTACCCAGTGACCCTTGTGCCGCTATTACACCAGAGCTCATCACCAACATTAAAG